>JAJPKG010000472.1 GCA_021323815.1 Pseudomonadota bacterium | reverse complement strand
CATCCCACCGAACTGGATCGCGTCCTGGGATGGGAAGCGGCATTTGCAGGGACCAGTTTCCTGATGCCCGACATGCTGGGCCGTTTCCGCTATGGCTCGCCGCACGTCACCATCCGCGCCGACGCCACCACGCCCGGCGGTTTGGGCACTTTCGGCTGGGACGATGAAGGCGTGCCCGCTCAAGCCTGGGATCTCGTTCGCGAGGGCATGTTCGTCGGCTATCTGTCAAGCCGCGAGAGCGCGCCGGCCATCGGCCAGCGATCCAACGGCTGCGGGCGCGCGTCGGGATGGAATCGCATGCCCATCGTGCGCATGGTGAACGTCAGCCTGGTCCCGCAAAGCGGCTCGCTGGACGATCTCATCAGCACCATCGACGATGGTCTGTTCATCGACACCCCTAAATCGTGGAGCTTGGATGACAAGCGCATGAATTTCCATTTCAGCGGCGAATTGTGCCGCGAGATCAAGGGCGGCAAGCTGGGCGATCTGCGCAAGGGCGCGGCATTTCAGGCACGCACGCCGGAATTTTGGGGCGCGTGCCAGGCGGTCGCCGGCCCCGACGCGTGGCGGCTGAAGGGCTTTTCCAGTTGCGCCAAAGGCGAGCCGTTGCAACTGGCGCACGTCGCGCACGGTGCGTCGCCCATCATCGTCACCGGCCTGAATGTGTCGAGGGGATAAGCAGAGTCACCCCACGATGCCCTGCGCTACCAATAACTCCGCATTGAGCAGCGACGCGCCCGCTGCGCCGCGAACGGTGTTGTGGCCCAGCACAATGAATTTGTGGCCGAGGAGAGCGCACGGGCGCACGCGACCGATCACAATAGCCATGCCGTTGCCGGCATCGCGGTCGCGCAGTGGTTGCGGGCGGTCGGCTTCCTCGCGCACAATGATGGCCGGGTCCGGCGCGGTGGGCAGCTTGCGCTCTTGCGGTTCGGCGCGAAATGCGCGCCATGCTGCGATGAGATCGGCGCTCTGTGCGTCGCGGCCAAGCTCGACCGAGACGCATGCCAGGTGTCCCTCGCGCACGGCCACGCGCGTGCATTGGGCGCTGGCCACGATGGGCGCGGGCGTGATAGCTTCATCCTCGAAGCGCCCCAGGATCTTCTGCGTCTCGCGCTCGATCTTTTCCTCTTCCTGGCTGATATAGGGCACGACGTTATCCAAAATGTCATAGCTCGCTACGCCGGGGTATCCCGCGCCGGAGATCGCTTGCAACGTCGTCACCTGCATGCGCTTGACGCCGAAGGAATCAGCCAGCGGCTTCAGCGCCAGCGCGATCTGGATGGTGGAGCAGTTGGGATTGGTGATGAGCATTCCCGGCCAGCCGCGCTCGCGGCGCTGGCGAGCGATGAGTCCCGCGTGGTCGCCGTTGATTTCCGGGATCATCAGCGGCACATCGGAGGCCATGCGGTAACTGCTGGCATTGCTGAAAACCGCATGGCCGCGCGCCGCCAGCAATGGCTCGATCTCTGTCGCCACGTCGGTTGGCAGCGCGGAAAAAACAATGGGCGCGTCAAACTCGGCATCCGGCGGCAACAGGGGAAGCTCCAGCGCGGCGGGGGGTGGCGCAGATGACGGCAGCCGCCACGTCACCGCCTCGCCATATCGCTGCCCGGCTCGCCGCTCAGATCCCGTCACCGCCGCCAGCTCGAACCAGGGGTGACGGCTAAGCATCTCGATGAAGCGCTGGCCCACCATGCCTGTCGCGCCCAGCACCGCCACTGGAATCCGCTTGTTATGTGAGATCATGATTGGGTACTCCTCATGGGATGAGGACGGGGACACGAAGCTCTTATGGCGAAACGCTCATGACGGATGTGCAGGGGTAATGCCTTGTGCTCGCCCTGCCATCCAGGCAGAAAAAAAATCCTGCGCGTTCCTTCTTTTCCTTCGTGGTCTTCGTGTCTCGTCCCTGTTCAATGTTGTGGCAGCGTTTGCTTGCGGCGCTGCCCTGCGCGACCGCCCGCAGCCCACTGGCCGGGGGCATAGGGACGCCGATGTCGCCGCTGCACCTCGCTCAACGCCGGCAAGATAATCTCTTGATGCAGGCGGCGCAAAGCGCGATCTACCTGGGCGGCAGTGACAATAAATGTCAGGGCTTCGGGGGCGGCGCTCTGTGCCAGGGGCGTGATGCGCTCCTGAGCCAGGGCGCGCTGGGCCTGCGACAACATGCCGGGCGGCAGGGCATCGCCGACGACGGTGCAGAGTGCCAGGTTATCACGCGCATGAACCGTCTCGACCCGGCCCAGTGCAATCTCGCGGGCAAATTCGCGTTCCAGCGCGACACGGGCGACATCGCAGCGAGCGGCGTCGATGATCACCTGGGGATCGTGTCCAGGCACCGGCTGAGCGGCGAGGACGATCTCGACATCCGCCTCAGCGAGTGTCTGGCAGAGCCGGGCAAACAGGTTGAGGATCTCCATCAGACCGGGGCCGTGCAGGCCGATGGCGGCCAGTTTCTTGCGCCCGGCGACGGCCAGCGGCATTCCCCGCGTGGTGTCGGATGACGCGACCAGCAGTGTTCCTTCGCGCTCTGGATGAAAGGTGTTTTTGACGCGCAACTCGAAACCTGCGCGTGCCGCTGGCGCGACGGAGCGGGGATGCAGCACCTTCGCGCCGCATAGCGCCAGCCGCCCGGCAGCGGCGAAAGCCACCACCGGCAATGCCTGCGCTGCCGGCACCACGCGTGGGTCCGCCGTGAACACACCGTCCACATCGGTATAGATCCAGCAAGCATCGGCGTCCAGCGCGGCGGCGATCAGCGTGGCGGCATAATCCGATCCGCCGCGCCCCAGCGTGGTGGTGCGCCCTTCCATCGTTCGCCCGATGAAGCCCGGCGCGACAAGGATCGCGCCATGCTTGCCGGCATTCTCATGGGCTTCCCGCGCCAGGGAACGCGACGCCGCAAGATCCGGCGTCGCCTCGCCGAAATGATCATCCGTCGCCAGCAGCGGCTGCACAATGCCGGATGCCCCCTCGGTTGCATACCAGCCGGTACTATCGAGAATGCGCGCCGCGCAGGTGGAGATCGCCCGCGCCACCAGCACCACCGCCAGCCGCTCGCCATAAGCCGCGATGCCGTCGCGTATCTCCCATACGCCGCGCCCATCGGTTGCCGCCGCGATCTCCTGGCGCAGCCCGGCGAACTGCGCGGCAAGGTCGCGCCAGTCACCGCCGGGATCAATCACCTGCGCGGCCTCGTTGTGGCGCGCCTCCAACACTGCCAACCGCTCAACGCAATCCACCTGATCGCCGCGCAACGCGCTTTCCGCGAGGGCCAGCAGCGCGTCGGTCACGCCAGACATGGCCGAGGTCACCATCACCGGCCCGCGCTCGCGTTCCGCCAGAGCGATCTCCGCCACGCGCAGGATGCGCTCGCCGGAGCCGACCGACGTGCCTCCAAATTTCATCACCAGCATTGGCCCCACCCCCAGCCGCTCCCCAGCCTGCGGATGGAGCGGGGAGATCGCTCAGCGAGGTGATCGCGTAGATCGGCGCTGGCAACTCCCCGATCTGTCTCCCCTTCTCTACCTGCGGTGGGGAGGGGATCGGGGGGTGAGGCCATCTCCCGTGCCTTCAAGATCGCGTCAGGATCTTTCAGCACGTTGCCGGTCAGCACGCACACCACCCGCTCTTCCGGCTTGATGATGCCCTCAGCGACGAGGCGACGCGCGCCCGCAACGCTGGCGGCAGAGGCGGGTTCACAGCCGATGCCCGCGCCGTCGATGACCGCTTTGGCTTGCAAGATCTCGTCATCCGTCACCTGGGTCACGACGCCGTTCGTCGCCGCGATGACCACTCTGGCGCGCGGGAAGCTGACGGGATTGCCGATGTTGATGGCCGTCGCAATGGTGTGCGCCTGCACCGGCTGGAATGCGGCGAAGCCCGCGAGATAGCTCTGATAGAATGGGTTCGCGCCGGCAGCCTGGATGGCCGCGATGCGCGGGATGCGGTCGATGATGCCCAACTGATGTGCCCGCAGCAGTCCCGCGCCCAGCGCCGACGTGTTGCCCAGGTTGCCGGCGGGCAGCGCGATCCAATCCGGCATCTCCCAGCCGAATTGCTGCGCCAGCTCGAAGGCGAGCGATTGCTGGCCGAGGATGCGAAACGGATTGAGCGAATTCAGCAGATAGATGCCTTGTTCCAGGCACATGCGCTCCACATCCGCCATCGCCTGGTCGAAATCGCCGGGGATCTGGTGGATCTCCGCGCCATAGGCGATGGCTTGGCCGAGCTTGCCAGCGGCGACTTTGCCTTCGGGCAGAATCACAATGGCGCGCATCCCCGCCTGCGCGGCATAAGCGGCCATCGAAGCCGACGTGTTGCCGGTGGAAGCACACGCCACCGCCGTCGCACCCAGCCAGTGTGCCACACTCACCCCCACCGTCATGCCGCGATCCTTGAACGAGCCGGTGGGATTTTCGCCCTCATGTTTCAGCCACAGGTGATCGACTCCGGCGAAGGCACCGACGCGAGCATGACCGCTCGCACCCAGCGATCGCCCGGCGGCATACAGATGCGTGTCGCCTTCCGGTCGCGCGAGGGGGACGATCTCAGGGATCGGCAACAGCAATTCGCGGAAGCGCCACACGCCGCTCTGATCGACGGCCTGTTGCAAGCGGCGGCGATCGTCGAAGATGTGCCGCCACTCAGCGCCGTCGCGCTCGGCACCAGTGGCGGCGAGATCGACATCCAGCGGCGCGCCGCAGTGGCAGCGATAATCGGTGCGGCGCAGCTCGGCCTCGCGGTGGCCGTTGGGGCAGGTGAAAGTCAGCGGCTCGCGCTGCCGCGCCCGCACCTGCGCGCCCTCCGCCGCGATCTCAAGGATGATGACCCGCCCTTCCGCGTTGGATGCCGCCGCCGCCAGCATCATTGCCTGCGCGACAGCCTGCGCGCGCTCGCCCGCCAGCGCCAAAATTGCCGAGCCACCGCCCGAAAGGCACGCGCCATATGCCCCTGCTGAGCGCGCCGCCGCGATGAGATCCGGCATCTGCGGAAACAGTTTGGCGCGATAAGGTTCATGCAGGCGGTCATCCATCGCCGCGCCCAGCACGTCATATTCGCCCGCCGCCAGCGCGGCGATCAGCAGCCCCGCATGACCGACATTGTGAATGGCATCCGCATGGCTATACTGCTGCGGCAGCAGAGCACGGCAGGCGACCGTATCCATCGCAAAGGATGGCACGAACAGGACAGCGCGCAAGGGCCGGGGCAGCGGCACGCGCACGGCATGCCAGGCATCTCCGGCGCGGGCGACGGCGCTCAGCCCGCCCAGCAGCGCCGCCGCCACGTTATCCGCATGCTGGCCGCGCTCATAGCGCGCCGCCTCGGCCACCAGAGCGCGCCGTCGCATGGCGGAGTCTGGCTGCCCGGCGAATGCATCCGCCGCCAGCAGGCCGGCCACCACCGCCGACGCGCTGCTGCCCAGCCCGCGCGACGCCGGAATCCCCAGCGCGCCGCGCAAGCTCACCGGCGGCACGGCACAGCCCAACTGTGCCAGGTGCCCGGCGAAAACGCGATACGCCAGATTGCTGCCGTCAACCGGCAATGCCGCGAGCGCGGCATCATCGCCCCAGGCGCTCTCATAAGCGATCTGTGGGCTGGCGCTGCCGGCTGGCAATTGCTCGAAAACGAACGAGTTATACAGGTCAAGAGCCAGTCCCAGGCAGTCGAAGCCGGGACCGAGGTTGGCGGAGGACGCCGGAACGCGCACCTCCACCCGCATTGAAGCAGACATGAATGGTTCTCCCATCGTCGAATGAACATGACACGTTGGTTGGTGGTGGGGCCTATAAAACGATGGTCTGGCCGCCGACGGTGAGTCGGCGGTTGTGCTGCTCCTGATGCAGATGGTGGTGTGCGGATATCATGCTCGCGCCTTCCAAATAAAAATGCCCTTCGCTCCCACACCGGGGACGAAGAGCAAAGGGGCTGCTTCGTGGTTCCACCCACGTTCGCCGGATGAGATGATATACGATTCATCCGGCCTCGTTGCGTTGGGTAACGGGAACGATCCGCCGCGCTTTCGGAACGCGGGCCGCTCTGGTGGTATCCCTGGCGGGCGCGGGGGCAAGGCTTGCAGCCGGTGGCCACCCCTCTCTGATTTCGCGCGCATCTCTCGCCGGGCATGTCCAGAGCACAGCGCTATCTCTTCCATGAGTATACCAGATCCGCCAACAGATTGCCAGGGGATCGCCCCAATGGCATGCCGTTGAGATTGGTAGGGCGGTCGCCTGCGGCCCCACCCCACCACCACGCTGCGTGACGGTGGGGAAAAGGCAGCGCAGCCACGCGCCGTCCGCCAGCGGCGCTCACTACACCATCCGTTTCGCCGGTCAGAGCGCCGGATATTCTCCGCGTTGCCATGCCAGCGCCTCGCTCGCCCCTCCGGCGCTGTGTCCATCGCGCACGCGGCATACCCACCATTCCGGCTGCGCTCGTTCAACCGCGAACTCAGTGATCAATTCTTGTACGCGAACCCGCGCCCGGCAGGTGCGCGTGAGAGGGCACAGAAGCTGCCTTCCTGTCAATCCTCGCTCCTGCGCTGCCACCTTGCGAATAGCTCTCCGGCTCGACCGTTCCTCTTTTACCACACGAACTTTGCCAAATCAGCAGGTGATAGATGATAAAAGCTATCAATTTTTCTGAAGAAATCGTGACTAATATTGCAAAGCTATCCTGTGAACGCTCTCGCAGGGAGAGCAGAGTGAGTCGTTTCTCAGCGGGTTTGGCGGCATTTTGCAATGGCAATTTTTTTCAAAATGGAGATTATCTCCCGGTTGAAAGATATGGTCTAGTTGGTGCGGCGCGATCCGCATAGAGGCCGCCCGGCCTCGGTCGCTGGCACCGCGAGCGTGCCGGCGTGTCAGGGGGCATGACGCGCTGTCATCCCCTGTGTGTTGCGCTGGAAAGAAGGAGAACGGACACGATGTACGACAGGTATCCCGATTTCGACCGCGATTATGACTATGACGAGCAGCAGCGCCGCTTTGGCATGCAAGATCGCGGGCGGTATGGCCGTTGGGACCGCGAACGCTATGGCGGCGGGCCAGGCACCTTTTATGACCGCGAGCGCTACGCCCAAAATTACGGGCAAGGCTATGGCTATGGCAACCAGGGTCCCTATGGCCAGGGGAATTACGGCCAGTGGGGCGGTCGCCAAGAGCAGGGTCCATGGGGCCGCCAGGGATATAATCAGGGCAACTATGGTTACGGCCAAGGTGGTTATAACCAGCCCTACGGCAACCTGGGCTTCTCTGGCCGGAGCTACCCGGATGAGTTCACCGGCTCCGGCTCTAATCCCCGCTTTGGCGGCAACCAGGGCCAGGGATGGAATGACGTCTACTACATGGAGTATTATTATTTCGTCCCCGGACCGCACACCGGCAAGGGACCGCGCAGCTTCCAGCGATCAGACGAGATGATCCGCGACGACATCAATAATCGCCTGACACAACACGGTCACATCGACGCCTCAGATATCAACGTGACCGTGAAGAACGGCGAAGTGACGCTCACCGGCACGGTGGAAGATCGTCAGAGCAAGCGGCTGGCAGAAGACATCGCAGAATCTGTCACCGGCGTGAAGGACGTACATAACCAGTTGCACGTGCAGCGCCAGTTGGTCGGCCAGCAAACGGGCCAATATCAGACCAGCGGTCAGGGCGTGAACCAGAACCAAAACACCACCGCCGGCTCGCGGTGATCATTATCGCCCCAGCGGGGTAAATTCATCTCCCGTCAGCCATTCATATGCCTCTTGATAGCGCGCGGCGGTGCCGGCGATGACATCAGGCGGCAGAGATGGCGGCGGGGGCGTTTTATTCCAGTGCTGCGCTTCCAGCCAGTCACGCACAAACTGTTTGTCGAAGCTCGGCGGCGAGGTGCCTGGGGCATATTCGCCCGCCGCCCAGAAGCGCGACGAGTCGGGGGTGAGCATCTCGTCGATGACAATGAGGTCGCCATCCAGCAGCCCAAACTCGAACTTGGTGTCGGCGATGATGATCCCCCGATCGATGGCGAGTTCCGCCGCGAAGGTATAGAGTGCAATGCTGGTGTCGCGCAGTGTATGGGCAAGATCTTCGCCCACGGCGGCGGCGACATCCGCCAGAGTGCAATTCATGTCGTGGCCGCTGGCGGCTTTGGTGGCGGGGGTGAAGATCGGCTCCGGCAGCCGCTCTGCTTGGCGCATGCCGGGGGGCAGACTGATGCCGCACACCACTCCCGTCGCCTGGTAATCTTTCCAGCCGGAACCCGCGAGATAGCCGCGCACCACGCACTCAAAGTCAATGCGCTGCGCCTTTTTCACCAGCATGGCACGCCCGGCCAGCAGATCGCGCTGGGGCTGCACTTCAGGGGGAAAATCCGCCGGATCGATGCTGATGAGGTGGTTGGCCACGATGTCGCTGGTCTGCCTGAACCAGAAGGCCGACAGGCGCGTGAGCACCTCGCCCTTGTGTGGAATGCCCTCGCGCATCACCACGTCAAAAGCCGACAGGCGATCGGTCGTCACCATCAGCAGCCGGTCGCCCAGATCAAAGGTTTCGCGCACTTTGCCGCTGCCAAAGCGCGGCAAGGGCAGATCGACATTCATCACCACATCGGGCATCACGACACCTCAATCCCCAAAACAATGGGCAGGGATGATGCATCCCTGCCCATCTATTGTCGCACATTTGCCCCATCCCCTCACCAACAAAGCGAGAGAGGGGAGGATTTACTCCCCAGCAGGGAAGGTATAGGGCGTCGGCGGCACCAACGGCGTGCCATATTCCAGCCAGATATTTTCGTGCGGTTTCAGCACGATCTGGTTGGGATCGCCCGTATACAGCTTACCATCGACATAGACCGTCAGCGGATGGTTTTTGTCGATGGGATGCCCAAAGAAGTTGGTGGCCGTCAGTTCCGGCGCGCCAAACGCAATGGAATTGGCGGGATCTTGCGCCCAAATGGCGAAGAAATCGCCCAACAAGAACTGGCGCGTGGCCGAACCTTGCGGCGCTTCGATGTGAATGACGCCGCTGTTGTCGTGCGTGTGCAGCCAGTAAAGGCACGTGGCCATCGCCGGGTTGGGGCTGAAACCAACGCCGGCGGGTACCGGCTCGCTCTTGCCGTTGATGATGATCTGCAAGTTGGCATGGTAATGCACCGCCGCCTCTTCCATTGACTCACAGGCGATATTCCGCCCATACTGGCCGGTGATCTGCGCGTGGGCCGGCGCGCTGAGGTTGTGGATCAGCAGCGCGATTAAGCCAAAGATAAGCAAGAAGGCGATGACGATGGCGGCGATGGTGCCATACTGGCGGATCTTGGCCTGCTGCTTCTTCTTGCGCAGGGCTGCGGCGCGGGTGGCACGCACCTGATTGATGCTGGCCAGACGCTGTTCGCGGCGTTCGTCACGTTTGGTCTTGAAGGCTTCTTCTTGCGTCTCGGCCAGGGCAGCCCGGGTGGCGGATTTGTTGGCGACCGCGCCATTCGCGGCACGCGCGCCACTGCCGGTGAGAGTGCCGCTTGCTTGTGGGCGCGTCGGTGTTTTGGTGCCGCCGGCGTTCGCCGTGGATTTGCCGACTGGCGTG
>JAJPKG010000353.1 GCA_021323815.1 Pseudomonadota bacterium | reverse complement strand
ATTGCTGCGCTTCACGCCTCTGCCGCCGTTGATCAATCTCACCAGCGATCTCAACTGGCCGACGCCCGCCGGGGTGATCTCCGTCAGCGTGATTCTGGCGCTGGTGCTGGCACGGCAGATTCGCGCCGCCATCGGCCTGGCTGTCGCCACCTATTCCGCTGATGCCGCTAACATCCTCATCAACGGCGCGGTGGGGCGACCGCGACCGCATAACGTGCACATCATCTCGCCGGTGCACGTGGGGCTGCACAGCTTTCCATCCGGGCACGTCAGCCACAGCGTGGCATTTTACGGCTTCGTGCTGATGCTGCTGATCGCGGCTCATGCCCGCGTTGCGCCGCGCGAGCGTCTCGCCGTGCGCTTTCTGCAAGGCTGCTGCATCTTTATGATTGTTTTCATCGGCATCTCGCGGGTGCTGGAAGGCCAGCACTGGCCCAGCGATGTGCTAGGGGGCTACATCCTGGGCAGTTTATGCCTGATGCTGGGCATCGCCGTCTATCAGGCGAGCAGGCAATTCAACCTGCGATGGGGAGCCGGCGGTTCATGAGGTTTGATACATGAGCATGGATATTGCCGTGCGCGGTGAGCTGGGAGTTCACCCCCCCTGCTCGGAACGTAACCCCCTCCGGGCTATGTCGGGCGTATATTTACTGAAGCGAGGGCTGGGGGTGAAGCCAATCAGGCACTATGTGCTGAGATCGCGCAACCGTTGCAGCCGTTGCGGCTCCTGGGCGACAAGCCAGGGGTCGCGCGAGAGCAGGGCATAGGCTTCGGCGAAATAGGGGCGGCTTTCGGCGGTGCGCTCCAGCGCAAGAAGGCATTCAGCGATCTCTTCACTGACATAGCCGTCTTGCTGCTCGCCGCTGGCTGCCCAGTCATTATATAACGCCAGTTGCAGGGCGAGGGCTTCATCTGTGCGGCCCAGAGAGCGCAAAGTGCGACCGATGCACCAGCGGGCAATGCGAATCAGCCGAGGATCGTCCTGTGCCTGCTGAAAGGTGAGGGCGCGCTCGAACATCGCCAGCGCTTCGTCAAAGTGGCCGGCATCGTGATACGTCCAGCCGATGTTATTCATGAGGGAACCGCACCAGCGATGGGCGAGTGGGTCCGTCGCCGCCTCGGCCATTGCCAAAGCGCGCGTGTTCCAGCCCATGCGCTCATCCGGCGGCGCGGCGATGCCCAGCATGTGCAACGCGTCGATGGCATGGAACGCAAATCTTTGCGCCTCGGCTAATTCATAGGCTTGCTGGAACAACGCCAGCGAGGTTTCCGGCTGGCCGGATGAATTGAAGACGCGCCCGCGCTCCAGCAGATAGCGCACACGGGCCAGGGCGAGATCGTCTGACAGGCGCGCCGCGACTGCATCCAGCGTGGCGTGGGCGTCGTCGAAACGGCGCTGCAAGCCCTGCACGCGGGCGATCTGCGTCAGCAATTGCAGGTGATAGGATGCGTCGCCGCTCGCTTCAGCCTGGGGCAACAGTTGGCGAAACGCTGCTTCAGTCTGCGCGGGATGCTCGTAATCCCACAGCGCATCGAAGTCTGGAAGATTATTTGTTGGCATTATGGGCCTCCTCTTTTTCATCTTATTGCCAGTTTCTCATATCAAGTGCTCGAAACGGATCGATTCCTTTGCATGTGGATTTTTCGGTCAAGTTGCTGCTGTTGCGCTGTCTGGTGAGCAACGAGCTGGCGCAGTTGATACAGCGCCAGCGACGCACGCAACTGCAACATCTGCGCGATCTGGCTGCGCTGGAACGCAAGGCGCAAGATGATGGCCCCGCCGATCTGCTGCTGATCATCAAAGGGACCATCTTGCACACAGAAGCCGACGTGAAATGGCTGGATCTTTGCCTGCTGTTCAACCAACTGACCATGCTGGAAAACGTCATCTTGACCGCGCAACTGGCTGGCAAGCGCAACGGTGTCGCCCGCAGGCAGGGGAATTATTAGATCAATTGGGGGTGAGTGGCAAAGCGAGGGAATATCCCTCCCGGTTGGCTCCAGCCTACGCGGAGCGGATCATCACCCTGCGCGACGGGCGTGTGGTGGATGGCGCGCTGTTGCCCGCATGGCTGGCTGCGCGGCAATCGGTGGTGGCGACCTTGCAGAGCGGATGAAGGGCCGATGCCAAGCTGAGAAAAAAAATCCCCTGCTGGAAGCAGGGGAGCCGGTTGATGGCACATATGAGATTTACCGGCTGGCGGCGGGTTCAGGTTCGCCGGGGGGCAGCGAGGCCGCGGGCGGCTTGGGCAAGCCGGGGGCACCGAGGCCAGTGCGAGCGGCGCGCTTGCGTGCTTCCACCCAGGGCGGCAGCGTGCCTTTGGGTGAGGCACCGATGGCGCGCGTGAGCAGGATGATGTAGCCGATCAGCAGCAGGAAGTTGACGCCGCCCGTCACCCACAGCGTGTAGGGCTGGGGCACCGCCAGCAGCAGCACAGCAGTGACCAGGATGTTCAGCAGCGTCATGGGGATGAGGATCAGCCAGGCATATTGCATCAGCTGGTCGGCGCGCAGGCGCGGCAGCGTGGTGCGCACCCAGATGAAGATCCCTTGCAGGGCATAGACCTTCACCAGGAACCAGAAGACGGCGATGACATTGAAGATCAGATCCGCCACCGAGAAAATGCCGCCGGGGTTAGCCGTCACGTGTGCGTGCCAGAAAGCGAGATCCGCGCCGGGACCGGACCAGCCGCCCAGGAAGAGCGCGGTGGCCACGCTGCTGACGATGAGCATGTTGCCATACTCACCCAAGAAGAACATCGCCCACTGCATGCCGGAATATTCGGTAAGATAGCCGGCGACCAGTTCGGATTCCGCTTCAGGCAGGTCGAAGGGGGCGCGGTTCGTTTCGGCCAAGCCGCACGTGTAATAGATGATCAGACCCAGCGGTTGCAGCAGCACGAACCAGAGCCACCAGGGATGCATCTGGGCATTGATGATGTCGGTGAAGGAGATGGAGCCGATGCCGTTGTGCGAGACAAAGCTGGTCAGCATCACCACGCCCACCAGCGACAGCAGCAGCGGCAATTCATAGGAGATCATCTGCGCGGTGGAGCGCAGGCCGCCGATCAGCGAATATTTGCTGTTCGAGCCCCAGCCGGCCATGAAGACGCCGATCACGTCCAGCGAGCTGAGCGCGACATACAGCAAGATGCCGGTGCCGAGCGCGCTGGTGGTCATGAAAGGCGAGAACGGCAGCATGACAAACGCCGTCAGCACTGGGGCGAAAAAGATCATGGGGGCAAGCATGAAGATGGCGTTATCGGTCTCGCGCGACCGCACGATCTCTTTCAACAGCAGCTTCAGCACATCATAGGTGGACTGCAAGCTGCCAAAGGGACCGTAATGCTTCGGTCCCACACGGTCTTGCATGAGCGCCATCACTTTGCGCTCAAGATAGACCATGATGACGGCATTCGTCGCCACCAGGAAGATGAAAAACAAGATCGTGATCACAAAGTGCACGATCTGAAATCCAATGTTCACCACAACTACACCCGCTTCTTGTGGGCCAACATTTCACGTAGGGGCGCAATGAATGACGCCCTCTGCACGATACGCCCTGTGCGTGGCGGGCG
Source organism: Pseudomonadota bacterium (assembly GCA_021323815.1). GTDB lineage: Bacteria > Chloroflexota > Ktedonobacteria > Ktedonobacterales > JACDGC01 > JAJPKG01. The sequence goes on along the minus strand of JAJPKG010000353.1, from coordinate 3,780 downwards.
CGATCAATCGCGCCCCTACACGGATTGTCGGCTCGTAATCCGCTCGTTGATTTATCTATCGACCTCACCCAGCACGAGGTCGATGCTGCCGAGGATGGCCACGACATCACCCATCTTATGCCCGCGCATGAGTTCCGGGACGATTTGCAGGTTCACGAAGGATGGCCCGCGAATCTTGGCGCGATAGGGATATTCCGTGCCGTCGCTGATGAGATAGATGCCCAGCTCGCCCTTGCTGCTTTCGACGGCAAAATAGGTCTCGCCGCGCGGCGGGCGCAGGGCGATGGGCGTGCGCGTGCAGATGGGACCGCCGGGCAGCGCCGCCATCGCCTCACGGATCAGGCGGGCGCTTTCTTTCATCTCATACAGCCGGCACATATAGCGGCCAAAGGCGTCGCCGTCTTCGCGCACCACGGGGTTAACGGGGATCTCGCGGTACGCGCCGTAGGGGCGGTTGACGCGCAGATCCCAATTCACGCCGGAAGCGCGCAGGATCGGCCCCGTCATGCCAAAGGCAACGGCCTGATCAGGATCGATGTAGCCGACGCCCTGCGTGCGCTTCATGAAGATCTCGTTGCCGGTGATGAGCACGTCCAGCTCTTTCCAGCTGTTGTCGAATTTATCCAGCCATGACTCTAAGCGTTGCAGCCAGCCGGTCGGCAGATCGTGCAGCACGCCACCCACGCGCATATAGTTGACGTTGAAGCGGCTGCCGGCGACTTCCTCGAAGAGTTCCAGCAGGCCCTCGCGGTCGCGGAAGCAATAGAGGATGGGGGTGAACGCGCCGAGGTCCAGCAGATAGGTGCCGATGGCGACCAGATGGCTGGCGATACGCTGCATCTCGTTGGTGATCAGGCGGATGTATTGCGCGCGGCGTGGCGGCTCGATGCCCATCAACTGCTCCACCGCGCCGGCATAGGCCGTTTCGTTGAGCATGGGCGAGAGATAGTCCGCGTTATCCATGTAGCGGATGCCCGCCATATAGGTGCGGTTTTCCAAGATCTTCTCGATGCCGCGATGCAGATAGCCGATGACAGGGGTGCAATGGGTGACGGTCTCGCCTTCCAGCGTCATCACCAGGCGCAGCACGCCATGCGTGGAGGGGTGCTGCGGCCCCATGTTGAGGATCATTTCCTCGGTGCGGAACCCCTCAGCGCCCTCTTCATAGCGCGGCGCTTCGTTCACAGTTGCCATGTCAAAGCCTCACTTATGGGAAAAGGACGAGACGCGAAGGACAGGGAGTAAGCGAAGACCGCGAAGGTTTTTTGAAGAAAGAACGGAACGAAGAGTGCGTCAGCAGAACTTTTTCGCGTCCCTTCTGTAATCCTTCGCGCACTTCGTGTCTCGTCTTTCTCCTTCCTTTTTACGATCCAGTGTAGGCGCGAGGCGTCCCACGTGCCGTCCTGAATCACTTCTTTTCTTCTTGCTTGATGTCGTGCTCGTCAGCGCCGCTATAGTCGGGCTGATGCCGCCAGGTCTGGGGCGGGAAACTGCGCCCGTGAAATTGCGTGCTGCCAAACGTTGGCGTGCCGGGGTGCAGGCGTTCCTGCTCGCCCTGGCTGAGATGGCTGGGAACGACGCGCTGGTGGCCGATGCCGCGTTGGGTTTCGCCGGAAATGGCGCGCTCGCCGTCGGTGCCGGTGGTGGCGGGATCGTGAATGGTCAGCGGCGTGGGGCGGAAGCTTTTCAGCAGTGGATGCCCCACGAACTCGTCATCCAGCAAGATGCGGCGCAGGTCGGGGTGGCCGACGAAGACGATGCCGAAGAGATCATACGTCTCGCGCTCCAGCCAGTTGGCGGTGGGCCAGACGCTGATGAGGCTATCGATTTCGTTAGATTCCGGCACGTTGACCGTCATCTGCAACAGCCAGGCGCGGGTGGTGGAGCGCAGGTGATAGACCACCTGGCGATGATCGATGAGATCCACACCGGAAACGGAACTGAGCAGATCGAAGCCGAGGGCGTCGCGCAGTTGCCGGGCAGTGGCCAGCAGTTGGGCGGCATCGACGGTGATGGCGGGAATGTTGCCGGGGAGCATGCGCGTGGGAACGGGTTGACCGGTTGCGTCGTGGATGGTGCCAAGCTGTGCAACCAGCGCATTCGCGGTGGCGACGGGTTGCGATGCCGCGTTCAAGGGAGCGGGAGGAAGCGGCGCTCCGCTGGTTAGATCCATTTCGTGACCCCCTTGCGCCAGGCATAGACCAGGCCGAGCGCCAGCACGATGATGAAGAAGGCGATCTCGACGAAGCCAAACCAGCCGAGGTTCTGGAAGATGACCGCCCAGGCGATGATGAACACGATGTCTACATCGAAGGCGACGAACAACAGCGCGAAGATGTAAAAGGCCAGCGGGTATTGCACCCATGCCGACCCCAGGGCCACCTCGCCGGACTCGTAGGTGTCGCGTTTGGCCGGGGCGGGCCGGCGACGCAGCAGCAGCGCGTTGAGAATGCGCGCCGCGCCGGTGGAAAGCGCGACGAAACCGAGACCGATGATGAAAAACAGGCCCGCGTAGAAATAACCGAGACCGGACACGGTGGTCCCCTCCGAGGGCTGAAATATCCAAGAGGCGCTTGCGCGCGAAAGCAGCATGTGCCACCGATCATTATAGCACGCGGCCCATGCGCTCACCAACGGCGTCAGACCATTGTCATGGGGGAACATCGGCCCTGATAGGACGGGGAACGCGAAAGCCGCGAAGGACATTTGGTGAAATGCCTGCTGGCAAGCACGGTCACACCATGCTAGTGCCTTTGTCGTTTTCTTTCTTCGTGCCACTTCGTTCCTTTCGTGATCTTCGCGTTCCCGTCCTTGCGTTATTGGGAAAAAGCATCCAATAAAGCCCGATATGCTGCGTTCCTAATGGCATAGCGAACCGTTCTATTCACGGGATCGTTGATTGCAATCATTCAGAAGAGGGCGAGATGGCTGAGCATGAGGCATTGTCGCGCGAGGAGCAGGTGGCGGAACTGGTCGAGCGCGCAGGATTCATCACGTCCGTTGCCGGGGCCGGCATTCTGACGCTGGTGCTGCTGGGCAACCTGTATATCATCCCGTTGCATCATGCGCCCGCGCCCTGGCTGCGCGTGCTGGTGACGGGGGGACCGATCGTCTGTGGGCTGATCGGTTTCATTTCCACCGGCAGCACGTGGTATGGCCGGGGGCGCGTCGCGCTGCGCAAGAAACGCTATGACATCCGCGACGATATGATGGATCAAGCGCTGGACGCGCCGGGCAACCTGCAAGATCTGCCGAACCGATTGGGATGCGCCCGCGCCGGTGGGCCGGGACTGCTGGCGATATCGGCGATCCTATGCTTGTTTACCTTTGCGCCCGCGCCGCTGGGGGTCATTGGCGCGGGCATCAACGGCGCAAATCAGGCGGTGCATGACGCGACGCCGACACCTGTCGCGCAGATCACGCAATCTACGCCGACGGTTCAGGCGACGGTGACGCCGACACCAACCGCGCGCCCAACGCCAACCGCGACGGCGATCCCGCTGACGGCGACGCCCGTGCCACCGACGCCGACACCAACGCCGGTGGTCAAATTTTTCATCAGGCCGACCAGCCAGAAAGATCAATGCGTTCAGGGCAACACCGCGCCGCCGGTCAGCTATACGCTGGATAACACCGGCAGCAACGTAGCGGTGGGATGGAACGTGACGTTCACTGCCGCGCCAAACTTTCCTGATCCCTGGGGAACGGCGAATGCGACGAGCGGGATCATTCCGGCGGGGAAAACGGCGACGCTAACCATCACCCCGGTGAATCTGCCTT
>JAJPKG010000452.1 GCA_021323815.1 Pseudomonadota bacterium | reverse complement strand
GGTGGACGCCGAGGGACTCGAACCCTCAACCCATTGATTAAGAGTCAATTGCTCTGCCAATTGAGCTAGGCGTCCGTCTGACGACAGTATATCGCATCAGGGGAGCGGATGTCAAATCGCGGCTCCCCGATGCGAACGTGAGATCATGCAGCGGGCGGGTGAGGGATTTGCGCAACAGGCGCGGCCACGCGCAGAATGAGCTTGTCGCCGGCCACCTCAACGGCGATGGTGTCGCCGGGGCGGAACTCGCCGCGCAGCACCCCTTCGGCCAGCGGATCTTCCAGCAGCGTTTGCATCGTGCGGCGCAGGGGGCGCGCGCCATATTCGCGATCGAAGCCGGCCCGCGCCAGATGATCGCGCGCCGCGTCGCTCATCGCCAGCCGCAGATGTTGCCTGGCCAGCCGTTGTTCCAACCGCGCAACCAGCAGATCGGTGATCTGGCGCACCTCTTGGCGGCTGAGCGGCGCGAACATGATGATGTCGTCGATGCGGTTGAGCATTTCCGGGCGGAAGACCTCGCGCAACGCCGTCATCACCTGTGCTTGCATCCAGTCAGCACGTGAGGTGTCTTCGTCGCCGCGCGAGAACCCCATTGTTGAGCGCGTCGTCAGATAGTGCATCCCCGCGTTGGAGGCCATGATCACGACCGTATTGCGGAAGCCCACCAGGCGGCCTTTGGCATCTGAGAAGTGGCCGTCTTCCAGGATTTGCAGCAGCAGATCGAAGATGCGCGGGTGCGCTTTCTCGATCTCGTCAAACAGCACCACCGAATAGGGTTTGCGGCGCACCGCTTCCGTCAGCTTGCCGGCCTGATCATAGCCCACGTAACCTGGGGGCGCGCCGACCAGCCGCGCCGCGTAGTGCGCTTCCTGGAACTCCGACATGTCGAAGGTGATCAGCGCATCCTCATCGCCAAACAGCGCCTCCGCCACTGCGCGTGCCAGCTCGGTTTTGCCCACGCCGGTTGGGCCGACGAAAACGAACGAGCCGATGGGGCGGCGCGGATCGCGCAGTTCGGCCCGGTTGCGGCGAATGGCGCGGGCGATGGCCGAGACCGCCGCGCTCTGGCCGATGATGCGCTGGTGCAGCACGTCTTCCAAGCGCAGCAGCCGCTCGGATTCCTCGGCGCTGATCTTCACCGCCGGCACGCCCGTCCAGGCAGAAACGACGGTGGCGATGTCGTGTTCCGTCACAAGGGGCACCTCGGCGCTTTCATGCCACGCGCGCCAGGCATCCTCGGCTTGCTGCAATTCCCGACGCAACTGGCTTTCTTCGTGCCACAGCGAGCGCGCCAGGGGGAAATCTTCGGCCTCAATGGCGTGGTCCTTGTCGTCGCGCACCACCGCCAGCCGCTCGCGCAGGCTGCGCACTTGCGCCGGCAGCACCGAGCGGCCCACGCACTTGCGCGCCGCCGCCTCGTCCACCAGATCGATCGCCTTGTCAGGCAACTGGCGATCTTGCACGTAGCGCGCGGAAAGCGTCACCGCCGCCCGCAACGCTTCCGGCGCGAAAGCCACGTGATGGAACGCTTCGTAGCGCTCCTTCAGCCCGTTGAGGATCTCCATCGTCTCGTCGGTGGTGGTCTCGCGCACCAAAATCGGCTGGAAGCGCCGTTCCAGGGCCGGATCGCGCTCGATGGTTTTGCGATAATCATCCAGCGTTGTCGTGCCCATGCAGCGGAAATCGCCGCGCGCCAGAATCGGCTTGAGCAGATTCGCCGCATCCACCGAGCCTTCCGCCACGCCCGCGCCGATGAGGGTATGCAGTTCGTCCACAACGATGATCAGATTGCGCGCCGCCACAATCTCCGCCAGGATGCGCTTCAGCCGTTCCTCGAAGTCGCCGCGATATTTCGTGCCGATGGTCAGCAGCCCGACATCCAGCGCCACCACGCGCTGATTCAGCAGATGATCCGGCACCTGCCCCTGCACGATGCGGTACGCCAGCCCCTCGGCGATGGCGGTCTTGCCCACCCCGGCGGGGCCGATCAGCACCGGATTATTTTTCATGCGCCGTGCCAGCACTTGCATGGTGCGCTCTAATTCTTCCTCGCGTCCGATCAACGGGTCCAGCGTGCCGGAAAGCGCCGCCGCCGTCAGATCGCGGCTGACCATGTTCAGCGTCGGCGTGGCCTGATAGCGCGCCTGATGCTCCAGCGCATAGGCGGTGCGCTGAATGCCCTGCTGCTGCACCTGAAGGATCTGCGCCCGCACGCGATCATACGTCACCTGAAAGTTTTCCAGCACGCCCGACGCCAGCCCGGACCGCTCGCAGAGCAACCCCAACAAGATATGCTCCGGGCGCACCACATCCGAGCGCAGCGACTTCGCCTCGCGCCATGCCTCGCGCAACGCCGACAGCGCCAGCGGACTAAGCTCGGTGGTGACCGGCGTGGTGCGCCCGCGCCCGATGACGAATTCAATGTTCTTGCGCAGCTTCTTGGGCAGCACGTCCATCTGCGTCAAGATCGTCATCACCACCGGATCTTCCAGTTCCAGCAGCCCCAGCAGCACATGCTCGGTGCACGCCTGGCGGTGGTTCAGCCGCATGGCGCAGGCGTGGGCCAGCCGCACCACCTCTTGCGCCGCAGGACTCAAATGATGCTGATCGCTATACATCGCCGGATTTCCCTCCTTGACGGGCGCTTGTGGCCGGGTCGCGTACCTCTTCATCTCTGTCATCCAGACAAACGCAAGTTGCGCGCCAGGGAACGACGAGGCTGAGCCGGTGGAAAGAACGGTTCACTACGCGGGCGCGTTGCGCTGAGAGATGCGCTCCTCTCGCCACCCGCGTGACTGTCGGCGGTTTCATACGTATGACGTAGTAAGTAGTGCTGTATAGAAAAAAAATGAGGGAGACATCATGCCCAAAAACGTGGATCTGGGACACTACTCAGATGCCTGCCTACTAGTTTTGGCGAGCCTTGCCAGCAATCCTAAGCACGGCTATGCCATTATGGAAGACGTGCAGGATTTCTGCGGCACATTGCTGGAACCCGGCACACTCTATGGGGCCATCGCCCGCCTGGAACAGCGCGGATGGATCGAACCCCTACCGGCGGAAGATCGCCGCCGGCCTTACCGGATCACGGCGGCGGGAGTGGCCGCGTTGCGCGAGCAGATCGCGACGATGGAGCGCATCGTCACCACCAGCCGCGCTCGCCTGGCGTTGAAGTGAATGGATAGAAGAGGAAGAGATATGCGTCTTATATGGCTGATCCGGCTCTATCCCAAAGCGTGGCGAGCGCGTTATGGCGAGGAGATGGCCGCCGTGCTGGAACAACATCGCCCCACAACCGCGACCTGGCTGAGTTTGTTGTTCGGCGCGCTGGATGCCCACCTGCACACCGCCGCCCTGACCGGCAATGTGACCCCCATGCTGCAACGTTTGCGCAGCAGCGCCATCACCGCGTTTTGCGCCTTCGTCATCTTCGGTCTGGCGGTCGGCTTCCTAGGTCGCACCGCCGATCCCCATGCCCCTTTTGCTGCCGTTGCAAAGGTGCATCCCGAAGTGGGCATCGCATACTCCATCATCAACCGTTCTTTCACTGCCGGTTCGCTCTTATTGCTCATTGGTGGCATTCCGGTGATCCTCAGCGCATTCCGGCGCACAGTGTTGCGCGACCGGCGCAATCCCTTCGCGCTCTTCGCCTTGCGCTGGCGCGCCGTGCTATGGCTTTATCTCGGCAGCCTGGCGCTGGTGCTGGGCTACATCGTCTTCACCGCTCTCAGCCGCGTCGCCGGCGGGCTGCCGCCATTCCCCACGCTCGCGCCGGCGCAGATTCCGCTGTTCCTCGTTGCCATGCTGGCGCTGGCGCTGGTGCCGTTCATCATCGCTCTGGTGACGGCATTGATCTCCATCGCAGTGTGGCGCAGCGACATCAGCGCGGGCGTGTTGCGGTTCGCACGCATCCCGGCACTGTTGCTGGCGCTGAGCATGCTCACCGGCCTCATCGCCACCTGCTTCTGGACCGCGCGCCTCTGGATCGACGATCGGGCCTTCTTCAACAGCGATGCCGGCCTTTCCGGCGGGTGGCCGATGCTGATCATCATTCCCATGATGCTCATCGCCGTACTGCTCGCCGGCAGCGCCGTCCGGCGTGGATGGGCCAACCAGCCCGAAAGCGTTGAGCCGCAGGTGGCGCAGGCATAGTCCGCGCATCAGCGAAGGCACAGCACAAGCGGGCATAAACGCGCCATCATGCCGAGCGGGTTTTTCACATGATCCCCCAATGGTCGTGTGAGGGTTGTTCATCTTTGCGCCTCATGGTATACTTTTCCCCCAGAGGGCGGGGACGCGGCCCAGCATTCGGTGCCATGCCGGTTCCCAACCAAGCGCCGACAGCAAAGGGGAAAGCAACATGGATAGACGCGCTCGCGCCGATTATGACGATTGGGACTATCAGCCCGACGAGGGCGGCTACGGCGACTATCAGGGCTATGGCGATGACGAGGATCAAGGCCAATATGGGCTGGCACCGTATGAGGAACGCGGCCTCATGCAGGCGGAACAGCCCCCCGTGCCGTCGCTCGTCGGCGTGTCTGCCACCGTCACGAATTACGGCGCGCCACTCCTCTCATATACGCGCACCATGCAGCGGTTCTATCAGACCCGCAAGCGCGTGTTGAGCATGGGGCGCATCAAGTGCGCCATCTGCAATGAGCGCATCAGCGGCTGGGCGTGGCTCGGCCCCGACAAGAACAGCCATGCGCACGACGGCTGCTATGACCGCATGGCCTGGGCGTGGGCTTCGGTTTATGCCGACCAGCAACACATGGCGGCGCGCGGCGAACTCGACTGACGCATGGCGTGAGATGGCTCACACCCGATCATGAAAGCCTTGCCTCATCTGCCCTCCGGCTGATACGCTGAGGGCGGATATTTTTTTATGAGGAGACCGGGCCATCATGACTGATATCGCTTCATCGCCCACCCCCACGCCGGAAGCGCAACCGTCTGCTCCGGCGGCAACCATTGATCCCGCGCGGCAAGCACAGGCGAAACGCTATGCCGGGCTGCGCCGTGTGCTGAGCCTGGTGGATCTGGCGGTGGGCGCGGTGGCGCTCGTCGTGGTGCTGGTGCTGGGGCTGCATCTGCGCCTGCGCGATGCGTTGACCAGCGCCGGCCTGGGCGGGCAACCCTGGCCGTTCGTGTTGATCGCCGCATACGCTGCCGTCTACATCCTGGGCTATACCGTGCTGACGTTTCCGCTGGCAATCTATGGCGGCTTTGTGCTGCCACACCGTTTCGGCCTCAGCCGGCAAGGGTTCGGCGGCTGGCTGGGAGATCAGGGAAAAGGCTTGTTGCTGAGCCTGCTCTTTGGGTTGGCGGTCGTTGAGGTGATGTATCTGCTGCTGGCGAAACAGCCGCTGACGTGGTGGTTGTGGGTTGCCGGCATCGCCTTGATCTTCACCGTCGTGCTGGCGAATCTCGCGCCGGTGCTGCTGCTGCCACTCTTCTATAAGCTCACGCCCATGCCGGAAGGCGAGCTGCGCGACCGCCTCTTGCGCATGGCCGAACGCGCCCATACACAGGTGCGCGGCGTTTACGTCATGAATATGAGCCGCAAAACCAGCGAGGGCAATGCCGCGCTGATGGGCCTGGGCAACACGCGCCGCATCGTCGTCGGCGACACCATCGTGCAGGAATACACGCCGGATGAGATCGAGGTGGTGCTGGCGCATGAGCTTGGTCACCACGTTCACGCCGACATCTGGAAAGGCATCGCCGTGCAGACGGCGCTGACGCTGGGCGGTCTGGCGCTGGTGAACCTGGCGCTGCATGCCATTGTGGCGCACGCGGGTTTCGGCTTTCATGGATTGGCCGACATCGCCACGCTGCCCGTGCTGCTGGCGCTGTTCGGCATCTATGGCTTCGTCACCGGGCCGCTGGGCAATACCTATAGCCGCATCATCGAGCGCCAGGCGGACCAATATGCGCTGGATATGACGCGCGACCCTGCCAGCTTCATCAGCGCGTTCAACCGCCTCGCCAACCAAAATCTCGCCCAGCTTGATCCTAATCCAATCATCGAGGCGCTGTTCTACGATCATCCCGCCGTTGGCAAGCGCATTCGTCACGCCGAGCAATGGCAGGCCGCGCACCAAACGACGCGCCCTGTTGCTCCCAAACCCTGATGCAGATCGTCATACCGATCAGCGACACACGAGTTCAGCTTGACAGAATGAGCCAAGCATGTATCAATAGGGACAGCATGTTGTACAGTCGTTGGCAGGGAAGGAGCGGTTATGGCGCAGCCAGCACATGAACCATATCGAGTGCTTGTCGTTGATGACGATCTTGATCTGTTACCCTATCTGGCGACCTCGTTGCGCGAATTGAGCGATTTCACCATCGTCACCGCCACCAACGGCATCGAGGCGCTGGAACGATTTGACGAGGTGCGCCCGCACTGCGTGGTGGTGGATGTGCGCATGCCGGGACTGGACGGCTATCAATTTGTGCGCGCCTTGCGCGGCGATGCCGCAACCGCCTCGACGCCCCTGGTCATCTTGACGGCGATGAGCAAGGATAAAGATCGCTTCGCTGGACTGGCGGCGGGAGCGGATCAATATCTGCTCAAGCCAATCAAACCCCTGGATCTCATCAAGGCCATCGAGCAGGCCATTGCGCTGGACCATGCCGAGCGCCAGCGACGCTACGAACAGTTGGCGCAACAGCAGATGGAATAACGTACTCACAGACAAAAGGAATCATATTTCTATGGCTGACGAGAGCGCGCTTCCCGTCGCGCCACAAACTCAGCGCGAGCTGCTGGCGGAATTTGAGCGCCAGCGGCAGTTGCGTCTGGCGCAGTCTTCCGCGCCCTTGCTGGCGATGCTGGCCGGAATCTTCGCCGTTTGCATTATCGTTGTCGCACATTTCTATGCAGGTCTCGATCAAGACGCGGCCCTAAGCAGTGCCGTGCTGGTTGCCCTCAGCGGCACCGCATGCGCAGTCGCGGCATATTATGCTCGGCAAGGCAGAGGGCGGCTGGCGGCGGATATTATCGCCACCGCCGTTGGGGCGGGGGTGGTGAGCGTTGCGTTCGCGTGGGGCACGCTCGTCGGCCTCGATTCCTTTGAACTCATCGCGCTTTCGCTCTTTGCGCTGGTCATCATCCTCACTGGGTTGCTCATCGGGCAGCGCGCCGCCTTCATCACCACGCTGGCCAGCAACCTGCTGACCATACTGTTGATCGTCATGGGGCTGGGGCATCACAACGGCGACGCGCAGATCGGGCATGATGCCCCCCTCTACACTGCATTGCTGATTCTCACACAGTGGGCGTTCGCCGGATTGATGTTCGGCGTCAGCCAGAATTACTTCAAGACATTTCAAGAACTGAGCCGCCTATATCTGGAAGTGCGCCAGGTTGATGAGATCAAAGATCAGTTCATTACGACGGTGAATCACGAACTGCGCAATC
>JAJPKG010000273.1 GCA_021323815.1 Pseudomonadota bacterium | reverse complement strand
GCTCTGGCTCTGCGATCAGATCATTAACGGTGGCGCGCAGGAACTGACCGATCATTATACCCTGATCCTCTTTCCCGACGACGATCTCTTCAGCGCCGCTGCTCGCCCGCGCGGTCTGCCCATCGGCAACCAGACCTCACAGTTCTGGGCAAACTGCTATCTCAATCCGCTGGATCAGTTCATCAAAAGCGAATTGCGCTGCCCGGCGTATCTACGCTATGTCGATGACTTCGTGCTCTTCAGCGATGACAAAGCCCAGTTGCATGGCTGGAAGCGGCAGATCATCGCCTTTCTTGCCACGCATCTGCGCCTGACCTTGCACGAACGCGAGAGCACCGTAACGCCGGTCACCGCTGGCATTCCCTTCCTCGGCTTCTGCGTGTATCCTGAGCATCGCCGGTTGCGGCGGCGCAATGGCGTGGCCTTCGCTCGCCATCTGCGTGCCATGCACCGCGCGGCCAAAGCCGGGCGGCTGGATTTCCCCACCTTCTCCGCCAGGGTACGTGGCTGGGTAGCCCATGTGTCACATGGCGATACGTGGCGGCTGCGCCGTGTGCTATTATCAGGCAGGAGGCGCAACGATGAAAGAATCGCCCATCTTCCATAAACTCTTTGAGTTCACTGCCTGGGTCATCCCCCTGACGCTGAAGTTTCCCCGCGCACAGCGGTTCGTGGTGGCAGAAGCATTACAGCGGGTGACGCTGGGAGCGCATGAAGCGGCGATTCGCGCTGGTCACACGAAAGATCCCGTTGCCCTGGCGCGGGAATTAGATGCAGTGGCGCTGCACCTCTCCCTTACCCGTTTTTATCTGCGCCTAGCACATAAACTGATGCTCATCACACTCAAGCAGCATGAATATGCTGCTGAACGTTTGACGGAGATCGGGCGGCTGCTGGAAGCTTGGAAGCGGGTGAGTGCTGCAAAGAAGGTAGCTACCGGCGTAGTGGCGGAATGATCACCCGTCGCTGCATCCATGGTGCTATAGGGCTAACCGAGACGTGTGCTGCGTGGCGGCTCGTGGAACAACAATCCACAGAACGCGCGCGCGGCCTACCGCAACAGGAACGATTGGAACAACTGGAACAACAACAGGGGTTTCCGGCTCGCTCGCGGGCGTGTGGGATGATAAAAACGTATCTGGCCAGTAAACCCGCACATGCCCTTGGGGTAATGACTGGCGCGGCCTTATATATTTCACCAGTGCGGTTGTGCCCTCGCTGAGGTCCGCTCTGCTGCTCATGACAGCAGGGCAGCCAGCGAAATAGAAAACAGGCGCGCGTCGGGCTACAGGCTGTTATCGCTGGGTAGTCGGGCACGCGCCACCTTTTTAGCGAGTGGAAAGCATGACACCCAGGCGCGCAACCTGTGGAGCATTGCTATACTTCCCTTGACTCAGCATTGTATGAATATCAGCGATGCGAGCGACATTGATAGCTGATTTCAGCGCCCTTGAAACTTTGAGCGTTTCCTCAGCAGTGGCCACAGCAATCAACATCTCTCCGGTTTGGGCGTATGCTTGCGCTCGTAACACATTGATGTATGCATGGCGTCGTGTCTGATCAGGGCCAATGCCGCGATCGGCTAGATTCAACTCATCAAGGGCATCTTCGGGCCGATGCATGGCGATCAGCGCGCCGGCGCGGTCGAGATGATAGCGTCCTGTATTGAGCTTCACATAGCTTTCATCTTCTTCAAGTGAGCCTCGTCGCACAATTCTTCCGGCTTGGTCGAGTAACGTCATCACCTGATGAATTTCTGTGCTGCTGTGGGCAGCATGGGCATGAGCGTGGCCGGCAGCCAGCAGCACAAGCCCTTTCAACTGCGGGCGTGCATGTTGAGCATGAGGCAATGCGCCGTCCAGGTCACTGATTGCGCCAGGGATATCACCTTGTTCTAACCTTGTGCGTCCGCGTCGAAACAGAGCGGCTGCAATGAGTTCTTTATTTGCGGTCGCTTGTGCTAATTTCAGGGCGTGGTTTGCATGGGTGAACGCTGTCGGATAATCGCGCTGGTCGCGTGCGATCCATGTCACCAATTGATGATAACGACAGAGGATTTCAGCGATCTGTCGTTGTTGTTCACCTGTTGTTGCCTTCAGTAAGGCACGCAGATGGCGAATCCAGCGGGTGATGTCTTCCAGGGATTCCTGGGCTGTGCTGGAATAGTCCAGTTCCCAATAAAGCCGTAAGAACTCTTGATATTGAGCCAGGGTTGTTGTTGCGATCGTCGTTTTCTTGACTGCTGTCACCGCATCAAGGACCTGTCCTACGCGCTCAATCGGCGCAAGGCCGAGCAGAAACGGTGGGATGCCCAAAATGGTTGCGAGTGCGCGGCGACGTGAGATGGCCTCTGGCACCTGGTTCTCTTTTTCCATAGCTTGTACCCATCGCGCGGTTTTTCCCATTGCCTCGCCGAGCTGGGCTGGACTCCACTTTTTCAGCAAGCGGTAATGACGTACAACCTGTCCAGCGTTGGGATAACCATGTTCATCCGGATCGAAGGGGCCGTAGCTATCCCACCAGTAGCGTTGTTCCGGCATGAGTTCCTCCTGCGCTCTAGCCCTTCACGTTAAAGCATATGCACGATGGGGCATGTCATCGATACGGTTGCACACGAAAACGAAGAAAAACTTCGCTACGCATATCTTCTTCGTGTACTTCGCTTTGACGGATGGTAGGGTTGAAGCAACAACAAAAGACGGCTCTACTTCTGGACACGTGGCCCTTTGGGGCCGCGTTTTCGTGGTTGAGCAAGAAACCGCTCAAAGGAATCTTCGTAGATGAGCCAATAATTGCCAACTTTGGTCGCATCGAGCATACCGCGTCGTATCAGCAGGCTGATATGATCGCGGCTCAGTCCTGATCGCTGGTGCGCCTCGGTTGTCGATATGAGCGAACGGCCATCTGCTGCAAGGTTCATCAGAGTTTTCCTCGTTCATGCGATACGATCTGCTCTCACTATAGCATGTCGGCAGCATGGAAGGGGAGAGCATCTTGACAAAAATATCATCCACCTGGTATTATTTTGGAGACAGGGAATGAGCGAGACACGACGCGGGCGCATTTCTCGCGCAACCTATATTCGTGTTGTTGGGCAAATGCTCACGCGGGATTGGTTCGCGTTGGATCAATGCGAGATCCTGACACAATTGGAGATTGTGGGGCAACTCGTCGCGGCTCATCCAAATCGCTTCCCGACTCCTGGTTGGGCAGTGCGGGCGCTTCTCGACAAAGCGATGGATGATGTCATCGCGCTTTCGCGCAAAAGTGACGATGAACGTAGTCTGAGGGTCGCGCTCTTTCTGGAACTGCGCCGGATGGGGCAAACGGTGACACAGATTGCCCAATGGTGGGAATTGTCACGCGAATATGTTTCGCGCTCAATTGCACGCCAGGCAGTGACGCTGGTAACGGATCGGCTTCTGCTCATCAGCAAGTCGAAATTGCCGGTGAACGCTGCGCAGAAACCAGGAAACGCGGGCGATACAAAGCGTCCAGCATAGGAAGAAAGAGGTCAAAAAAAACTCACCCATTTGGGGCGATTTACTTCCAATTTCGGGCGATTTCTGCTACGATGATGTCCATCTGACTGAAACCAATTTCCTCAGAAGCCGCCAGGCCAGGCTACGACAGGGTTGGTGCGCGCGGTGGGGTTCGAACCCACGACCCTGCGATTAAAAGTCGCATGCTCTGCCACTGAGCTACGCGCGCATACGAGAGCATTATATCCTATACACAGACCGGTGTGCAAGGGGACATTCGATATGGTGCCGGATTATCGCTTTGTGCGGGCAGCGTCGTATACTCAAGGCAGAGGGATGAGAAAGCGAGGCCATGCTGCATCATGCCGGCACCCGAATTCTGCGAGCGCTGCGGCGAGGAGCCGAACGAGTTGCTGTTGCAGGGGATCGATCTCTTCAACCGGCGGCTCTATTTCGAGTGTCACGAAGTGCTGGAAGACGCCTGGAATGTGGAATTAGGCCGCAAGCCTGCACCTTATCCGCTGGCACGCCTGCCGGATGGTCGCTGCGCCAATCTCTATAAGGGAATCTTGCAGGTCGGCGTGGGATGCTATCACCTGCTGCGCGGCAACTATCGCGGCGCGCTGATCAAGCTGCACACGGGGGCGGATTATCTGGAACCCTTCGCCCCCGTGTGCATGCGGGTGGATATCGCACGCCTGATTGCCGACGCCCGCGCCTTACGCCGCACTGTCGAAGCCGCCGGTCCTGCCAACACGGCGCAGGTGGATCGCTCTCTGTTGCCGATCATCCATCTGGTGCTGGATGACACCTAGATATCACTGCAACCGCGAATCAACGATGCGCTGATGAACGCGCTCCCGCAGGCGGTGTTCGGCGTCGTGTTCGGTCCATGATTTGTTGATCTGCTTGTGGATCGATCCCAGGATGCCGCCGACAATGCCCATGATGATGCCGCCGAGCAGCGCCCACCAAAAGCCATCGACATGCAGATTATTCGGCAGCAGCCAGCTCACCAGCAACAACATCAGCGCGCTGATCACCAGTTGAAACAGGCCCAGCGTCAGCACGGTCAGCGGAAACGAGAAAAAACTGACGACCGGACGAATGACGGCATTCACCAGCCCAAAGACCAGGCCGATGATCACGAAGGTTGTCCAGGTATGTGGCGTTACCGTGATCCCCGGCAGCAGCAGGGCGGTGAGACCGAGGGCGATGCCGTTGATGGCGATGCCCAGCGCCAGATTGACAAAAGTTCGCATCGTATGACTCCATTTCCTCAACATCTCTTGCAAAGCGGACCGTGCCTTCTCTATGATATACCAGACGAAGAAGCGCAACGAAAGATGAGGTACGAGGATGTCACCAAATATGCGCAAACTGTGGGATTCCGCCACAATCGCGCTGGCGGCGGGCGCGGTGGGGGCAGTGCTGGTGCGGCTGGCACGGCCCACGCGCCCCGCTGCCATGCTGCCAGGGGACCGTTCCATCACCGTCGTCGGCACCGGCAAGGCCAGCATGCCCCCCGACCAGGCGCGCATCCAGATCGGCGTGCGCGCTACGGCCCCCAAAGCGCAAGATGCCACCCGGCAAGGTGCGGAAGCCATGACCAACGTGATCAACCTCCTCAAAGAGCGCGGCGTCGCGGCGAATCATATCCAAACCGGTTACTTTTCCATCACGCCGGAATATGATCATCGCGGTGGGGCGCCGAAGCGTACCGGCCACACCGCCGTCAACACCGTCAATGTTACTCTCACGGATCTGCACACCATCGGCAGCGTGCTGGATGCCGTCGTCGGCGCGGGAGGCGACCTCATCACCATCAACAACATTCAGCTCGCAGCCGGCGATCCCCAGGTGGCGCAAGATGAAGCGCGGCGTAATGCGCTGCGCGACGCGCGCCGTCAGGCGGAATTGATCGCGCAAGAGATGGGCGTTACCCTGGGCGCGCCGCTCGCCATCCAGCCGACGGGCGGGCACATGCCCATCCCCCAGCCGCGCATGATGGCGGCGCGCATGGCCGCGATGCCCGCCGAAACGCCCATCGAGGCGGGTGAAATGGAAGTGGCGGTCTCAATAGACGTGATGTTCGCCATCGCGTAATGAGAATGCTGCTCGTCGCGCCCGTGAGGGGCATTCATTGATCACATCAGTTGGATAACATCACTTGCCCCCGGCTCAGAACAGAAACTTCTTTGGGCTGAGAATGGGCGTGATGGCGCATGACGCGCCGGGTTTGTTCCGTAAGGGCGATGGCACGCCTCGTCCGTCCTCGAAAGGCAGGTGGTCGCCATGCAGTCATCAGCAGAGGTGCAAGCGCGGCTGGCGGCGGCTGGATTGCAGCGCGTGGCAGCGCGACTGGCCATGCTCGCGCGTCCCTCCATCCGCATCACCACCACGCTCGCGGATGATGCGCAGCTTGCAATCGGCGCTTCAAAATTTGGCGGCGCGCCCGACCTGCCGCCGGAAACAGCGTGGCCGCAGTGGCGCGGCGTGCCGATGGCGTTCGTCGCGCAGATTCGCCTGGAAGATGCCGCGCCCGCCGATGTCGCGCACCTGCTGCCGCCCGCTGGATTGCTGACGTTCTTTTATGATGCGCAACAGCAGACCTATGGCGATCAGCCGACCGACAAAGGTGGCTGGCAGGTGATCACCACTCCCGCTGGCGCGCAACATCTTCGCCGGCTGCCGGTGCCGGCAGAGATGCCGCCGGAGGCGCGCTTTCGTTCAAGCACGCTGCGCTTCACTCCGGAACTCACCCTGCCCCAGCAACCGTCCCTGGAAGATCCCGCTTTGCAGTTGACCGATGGCGAGACGACCAGCTATGAGCATCTGCTCGCTAACTTCCCCAACAAGGGCGATCAAGCGACCATGCATCATCGCATGCTGGGCTATGCCAACACGGTGCAGGATGACATGCGCCTGCAATGCCAGCTCGTCTCGCACGGTGTCACATCTCAGGATGATCCGCGAGCAGCGGCGCTCGCCCCCGGCGCGCGGGACTGGCTGCTGCTGTTGCAGGTGGACTCTGATGAGCGCGCTGGCATGAATTGGGCCAGCGTAGGCATGCTCTATTTCTGGATTCCCCGCGCCGCCCTGGCTGCGAAGGATTTCACGCAGATCTGGGCCGTGCTGCAATCGACCTAGCGCGCGCATCCGTTGGCCTTCATTCTCCCTCTCTGGCCTCGCTGGGGAGAGGGTCGGGGGATGGGCCGAATTTCGAGCGGAGGATGCCATGATGAATAAGGATCAGATCATCGCCGTCATCAGCGTCGTGGTCATCATCACCTTCGTCGGCATCGTGATGTATAACACGTATGGCGGCAGGGCGGAAACGGCCACCGGCATCAACACGACACCAAATTACGGCGTGCGAACCAAAACGTCAGGATGCCAGGTGCGCGGGCCGCTGCAAGATCCCGCCTGCACGCCGGGCGCGATCTTCAAGAGCGCAACCAAAGCGAAGATCTGCGTGCCGGGCTATGCCGGCTCGGCGCGCAATGTGCCGCAGAGCGTGAAAGAGCAGGCATACCGGGAATATGGCATCACGCGACGCGATCCCGGCCAATATGAGGTCGATCATCTCATCAGCCTGCAACTGGGCGGATCAAATGATATCGCCAACCTCTGGCCCGAAGCGGCATCGCCGTATCCCGGCTTCCACGAGAAGGATCGCATCGAGAACGCCTTGCATGATGACGTGTGCAAAGGCAGGATTTCCCTCGCCGAGGCACAGCGCGAGATCGCAACCGACTGGCTCGCCGTCTTTTATCGCTACTATCCCGACGCGCCCAAAGCGCCGGATGCTGCCACGCCCGTTTCGTGAATCCCGTTGGGGCGAGATGCATGCCATACGCAATCTTCGTCGCCCATAGCCCATCGGGCGGCCCTTCCGAGCCGGGGACATGTTGTCCCCGGCGGGCGAGCGTGCCTGGCGCGCATCCATCCCCAGGCGGGCGGGCATGGGGCGTGTATTCTCCACTGAGCAGGCGAGCTAGTTGAGTTCGTCGCGCGCCACAGCCAGTTCCTTGATGATCTCCCCATACCAGAATTGCCAGTCGTCGTCTTGCCGGATGTGGTCCGGCAGCAGGCGCATGAGCGCCCCGCGCGCACGCCGGGAGCTAAACCTCCCGGCTCGGAAAAGAAACCCCTCCGGGCTGTAATGCCTGATCCGTATAGTATACGCACATGGCGCGTCGCAAGCGCAAGGGGATCGATGCCCTATTCGCGATGATGCGGTGTGAGCTATAGTGATAGCAATCCTTTGGATGGCGCACGATGGCTGTTGATTGTGCGCGTGATGGTTTTCAGACAGAAAGGAGCATGTACCATGCCGCGCTGGCCCTGGCAACGCCGCCCCAAACCGGGGGACGGCGAAGACCCCACCCCTGAGCGCGCCCCGGCACAGCCGGAGCAGGCAGCGCAAGCAGACCCACCATTGAGCGCGCAGGAGCGTGCCGCGCTGGACGCGATGGCCGAGCAACTGGCGCGCGACCCCGCCGCCCTGGCCGCCCTGCTGGGGATGTCGCCCGATGACCCGCGCCTGGCGGAACTGGCCGCCCAGTTGGGCCAGCTCCAGAAGGTGCCGGATAATCCCAACAGCGTGAATGTTCCCGCATCGCTCTTTCCGCTGGTGGATGAAGCGCAACGCCTGACCCAGCCACAGGAGATGCCGCGCAAGATCGCGCTCTGGCAGGAGGCGATCCGGCGCGTGGAAGCGGGCGAGGGCGACCGCGTGCTGTGGGCGGCGCTGCAAAACAGCCTGGGCAACGCACTTCGGAACAATCCCCTCGGTGATCGGGCGGCGAATGTGGAAGCCGCGATTGCCGCCTATCGGGCGGCGTTGCAGGTCTACACCCGTGACGCCTTCCCGATGGATTGGGCAGGCACCCAGAACAACCTGGGCAACGCCTACAGGGAGCGCATCGTGGGGGAGCGCGCGGCGAATGTGGAAGACGCGATAGCCGCCTATCGGGCGGCGTTGCAGGTCTACACCCGTGACGCCTTCCCGATGGAGTGGGCCACCACCCAGAACAACCTGGGCAACGCCTACAGGGAGCGCATCGTGGGGGAGCGCGCGGCGAATGTGGAAGACGCGATAGCCGCCTATCGGGCCGCGTTGCAGGTCCGCACCCGTGACGCCTTCCCGGTGGAGTGGGCGATGACCCAGAACAACCTGGGCAACGCCTACTGGGAGCGCATCGTGGGGGAGCGCGCGGCGAATCTGGAAGCCGCGATTGCCGCCTATCAGGCCGCGTTGCAGGTCTACACCCGTGACGCCTTCCCGGTGGAGTGGGCCACCACCCAGACCAACCTGGGCTTGGCTTTGGCAGATCGCATCGTGGGGGAGCGCGCCGCGAATCTGGAAGCGGCGATAGCCGCGTGTCAGGCCGCGTTGCAGGTCTACACCCGTGACGCCTTCCCCATCCAGTGGGCCACCACCCAGACCAACCTGGGCAACGCCTATAGGGAACGCATCGTGGGGGAGCGCGCCGCGAATCTGGAAGACGCGATAGCCGCCTATCAGGCCGCGTTGCAGGTCTTCACCCGTGACGCCTTCCCCATCCAGTGGGCCACCACCCAGACCAACCTGGGTGCCGCCTACAGTGAGCGCATCGTGGGGGAGCGCGCGGCGAATCTGGAAGCGGCGATAGCCGCCTATCGGGCCGCGTTGCAGGTCCGCACCCGTGACGCCTTCCCGGTGGAGTGGGCAGGCACCCAGAACAACCTGGGCAACGCCTACAGGGAGCGCATCGTGGGGGAGCGCGCCGCGAATGTGGAAGCGGCGATAGCCGCCTTGCAGGCCGCGTTGCAGGTCTACACCCGTGACGCCTTCCCGGTGGAGTGGGCGAGGACCCAGAACAACCTGGGCAACGCCTATAGGGAACGCATCGTGGGGGAGCGCGCCGCGAATCTGGAAGACGCGATTGCCGCCTATCGGGTCGCGTTGCAGGTCCGCACCCGTGACGCCTTCCCGGTGGAGTGGGCCACCACCCAGAACAACCTGGGCAACGCCTTGAAGAATCGCATCCTGGGGGAGCGCGCCGCGAACGTGGAAGCCGCGATAGCCGCGTATCAGGAGGCGTTGCAGGTCCGCACCCGTGACGCCTTCCCCATCGACTTTCGCGACACCAGTTTCAACCTAGCGCTGGCATGCGCCGATGCGGGGCGCTGGCCGGATGCCTACGCCGCCTTCACGGCGGCACGCGAGGCACAGCGCGACCTCATCGCCCTGGCGACGGACGAAGCGAGCCGCCTAGCCGTCATCGCGCAGATGACCGATCGCCAGATCGGCGCGCGTGCCGCGCTGGCCGCCTTGCACGTCCCCGCAGCGGGCACTACCGCCGCCGCTGAGATCCTGGAAGAGGAGCGCGCGCGCGGCATGCGCGATGCCCTGGCGATGGATGCTCTCGATCCCCAGGCCATCAGCGACCCTGCCGCGCGAGAGCGCGCCCAGGCCTTGCAAGAGGCCCGCGCAGCCTGGCGGCAGGCGCAAGCGAACCTGAACGGTCCCCTACCCCCCGATCCGCGTCAGGCGCATGCGATCGGCCAGCAGCGGCGCGCCGAACTGGCTGCCGCCCATGCCCAATTCGCGCGGGCACGCGATGCCATCCGCGCGCACGACAACCCCGACTTCCTCTCGCCGGTCGCGCGGCTGAGCGACATCGCCGCCGCGCTGACCACGCCGCAGGGCGCTGCCGGCGAAGCGCTGGTCTATCTCGCCGCCGGCCCTGATACCGGCCTGGCGCTCATCATCACGCGGCGGCCTGATGGCAGCGCGGCGGTGCATCACCTGCCCCTGCCCGATCTCACTGAGGAGCGCGTGGCTCGCCTGCACGAGACCTACGACGAGCATGCGGGGCGGCAAGTGGTCAGCGGGGGCTTTGCCCAAGCGCAGCTGCGCTGGGCCTTCGGCAACCTGCAAGACTGGGGCGCGACGGCAGCGGAGGCGCTCTCCGCCCTGCCCCCAGAGAGCGGCTTCGCCCAGGCATTGCGCGCCGTGCAGCAACGCTGGCGCGCCGAGGGCAGCGACGCGACGGCACTGTTCACCATCCCCTTTGCCGACCTCGAAGCAAAGCCCCCCGATCGACGCGACACACTGGAAGGTGCCTTCATCCACGCCCTGTTGCAAGGGGAGTTGGAGCGCGCCTTGCCGGCGCTGGGCACCCTGGGGGTAGGCGAACTGGCGCGCTGGCTGCGGGAGCGGGGCATCCAGCGCGTGACCCTGGTGCCCTATGGCCGCCTGGCGCTCTTTCCCCTGCCCTCCGTGCCGGTGACGATCGCGGGCCGCACGCGACCGCTGGGCGAATGGTTCGCCGTCGCGCTCACCCCCTCCGCGGGCACGCTGGCCCGCGCGCGACAACGCGCCACGCAGGCCGACGCCGCGCGCCGGGCGGGCACCCACCGCGCGGTGGAGTTCGTGGGCAATCCCTATCCCCTGGCCTGGGAGGGGGGCAACCTGGCGTATGCCCAGAGCGAGGCCGACAGCGGGCGCAAGATCGCCCGCATGCACGGCATCGACGCGCATGACATCATCCGCCTGACGCTGGATCAAGCGACGCGCGCCAACGTGCTGCGCGACCTGGAACGCGTCTGGTACGCCCATTTCGCCCTGCACGGCTCCTACAACGCTCAGGCTCCGCGCCAATCGTGCATCTTCCTGGCGGGGCGGGCCGATATGCCGGAGGCGCAGCGCACCATCACCCTGGACGAATGCCTCAGCGGCGCGGTGGATCTCACCGGGCTGCGCTTGCTGGTGCTCTCGGCCTGCGAGACCTCCATCATCAACGCGCGCCAGGCGGCGGATGAGACGGTGGGGCTGGCGGCGGGCTTCTTGCAGGCGGGGGCGGCGTGCGTCATCGCCACGCTGTGGGCGGTCAACGACCACGCCAGCTATCTGCTGATGGCGCGCTTCATCAATCTGTGGCTGGACCCGCGCCGAGGATGGTCGCCCGCGCGCTGCCTGGCGGAGGCGCAACGCTGGCTGCGCGACGATGTGACCAACGCCTACCTGCTCACCTGGCAGCCTGACGCGCCCATCCCGCTGGACGAAGACGCCGCCGCCCCCGCGCCGGAAGGGGTCGCGCCGACCGTGCCGCGCGAACTGGCCGAGACCAGCGAGCACGAGCGCGAACTGGCGCTGGTGAAGCGCCGCAGCCTGCGCGACCGTTACAGTCAGGCAGGGGCGCTGGCCAAGATTCGGG
>JAJPKG010000233.1 GCA_021323815.1 Pseudomonadota bacterium | reverse complement strand
CCTGCTGGCGGCTCCAGCAGGCAAACGATCATTATTGTGCAGGGAGATGATATTAAGACACGCCTCATATCAATACGCGAAGCCGCGCGATTGATGGGGTTGCCGGAAACTTACATTTTGCCACACCGATATAACGACGCCTATCATCTCATTGGAGATGGTTTGGCTGTTCCAGTCGTTTCCTGGTTAGAACGTCACTTGCTGTATCCTCTGGCGCAAGCGGCACGGGTCTCCCCAAAAGCGAAGGAGCAGAAATATGCCTGATTATCCTATTCTTCCCTGTCAGGTCGATGCTACATGGAAACAAAAGATAGAAGATTATGCGAGCGCGCTCGAACAGGCAGCCTATAGTATTGGACAACATGGGTTATCAGAGGATGAATTCGCGGCATCAGGTTTATTTGAAAGCGCGATAGAACGCCTAAGAGGCAAGAGGGCGGCCACGCAAAAAGCAAAGAGGGAGCTTGTAGAACAGATTCTTGATCATCTTCTCAAACAAGGTGCTATCTCTTCTTGGATGTTCGAAGGACAAGACGAGAGACATGATTATCTTGTGACATTTGCTGACAGCAGGATCGCGTGTATTGAGGCAAAAGGGTGTTTGGATGGCAACAACACGAATATTTTCCAGCGGCCGCCAAACGCAGATGAGTTTATCATCTGGTCTTTATGTCAAAACTCCGGCTCAGATCCAAGACATAATGCCTGGTCAGGAATCCACACGAGGTTAGGCCCTGAGATCATCAAAAAAAGAGAGCGTGTTGATGGGCTAATCATTTGGGATATGGTTTGTGGCACTCAAGGGCGGCCTTGTCCGAAACTCGCGGCCAATGCGCAACTCATCACTCATATTGGTGACTATGCACTTCCTCCCCCCTGCATTTTTCTTTTCCCACGAACAATCCCTGATCCACGCAATAATCCCGCCCCACCCGCGTGGAATCTTCAGGAAGTCCGCTTTCTACAGATACTTGCTCATTATTTCCATGTTCGTAGTGATGAGTGTACAAAGGTTGAGTTTCACGTCCAGATGAACGGCGCGAACACCCAGCGGAAGACTATATGCACTATGAACTCAACCATTCTTCGCGAATCCAAGTGGCAAGATATAAAACGCTCGAATTGATAACAAGACGTTGAGATCGTAGCCCACAAGTTTTTCGCGTAAGGAGATTTGCTCATGCCCATTCAACCGCTGACCAATGCCCGCGTCGTCTCGCGGGGTGACGCCGCGTGGCACCTGGCATGCGACCAGGGTGAGGTCGTGCTGGCGTTCGTCGCGCCGGAGATAGCGCGCGTCGCCTTTACGCCTGCCGGCGCGCCGCCGCACATGACCTGGGCGCTGACCGAAGATGCCGGACGCCTGCCCGCGCCTCCTGTCGATTCGCAGGAAGAGCCTGCATCACTGACGTTGCGCTCGGCATTCCTGACCCTTAAAGCCGCGCTGGGAGAGCGCCTGCAACTGACCATCACGCGGGCTGATGGCCGCGCGCTCGTCGTGGATGCCGCAGCGGGCGGCATGGGGCGCGCCGAGGATGGGCAAATCGCGTGGGCTATGGCTCTGGAACGGGATGAGCGCGTGTTTGGCGGCGGGCAGCGCACCGGACCGCTGGATAAACGCGGGCGCAAGCTCACCCTCTGGGCGACCGATCCCTTGCCGAACCACAATGCCGAACAGACCGACGCCATGTATCAGTCCGCCTCAGTGTTCGTGATGCTGCGCGATGGGCTGGCGCACGGCATCTTTTTCGACGCGGCCTATCGCAGCGTGGCGGATCTCGGCAAAACCGAGCCGGACGTGCTGCGTTTCACTACCGAGGGGCCGGATCTCGTCGTGTATCTCTTCGCCGGGCCGACACTGGGCGACGTGCTGCGGCAATATACCGCGCTCACCGGGCGCGTGCCGCCGCAGCCGCGCTGGTCGTTGGGCAATCAGCAGTCGCGCTGGGGGTATATGACAGCGGACGATGTGCGCGAGATCGCCGCCCGCTTTCGCGCCGAGCGCATCCCCTGCGACGCCATTTATCTCGACATCGACTACATGGACGGCTATCGCGATTTCACGTTTGATCCAGCGCGTTTTCCTGATCCCGCCGGCCTCATCGCGGACCTGCGTGCGCAGGGATTCCGCGTTGTGCCGATTATCGATCCCGGCGTGAAGGTGGACCCAAACTATCGCGTCTATCAAGAGGGGATGCAACACGGCTATTTTGTGCAGAATCCCGATGGCACCATTTTCGAGGGCTGGGTGTGGCCGGGGCGCAGCGTGTGGGTCGATTTCGCCAACGAGGCGGCGCGCTCGTGGTGGGCAGCGCAGCACGAACCGTTGATCCGGGCGGGCGCAGCGGGCATCTGGGATGACATGAACGAACCGTCGCAGGCGGGCATGTCTGCGCCGCCGGAAGTGACTGTGCCTTTCGGCGCGACGCTGCCGCTCGACACGGTGCACCATTCCAGCGACTATGGTCCCATCTCGCATGCCGCGTTTCACAATGCTTATGGCCACGAGATGACGCGCGCCACCCGCGCAGCGCTGGAAGCCGCCCGCCCCGACGAGCGCGCCTTCGTGCTCACCCGCGCTGCCCAGGCTGGCACCCAGCGCCATGCCATCGTCTGGAACGGTGACAATTCCAGCCTGTGGGAGCACGTGCGCCTGGCCATCACCATGAACCTGGGTCTGGGGTTGAGCGGATTTCCTGTCACCGGCATCGACATCGGCGGCTTCTGGGGCGACACGCAGCCGGAATTGCTGGTGCGCTTCACCCAGGTTGGCGCGTTTTTGCCATTTTGCCGCAACCACAGCGCCAAAGGCACCGCCCGCCAGGAACCCTGGGTGTTTGGCGAGCCATATACCAGCGCCATCCGCGAGGTGTTGGCCCTGCGCTATCGCCTGTTGCCTTATCTCGTGACGCTCTTTCAGGAAGCCAGCACGACGGGATGGCCGATCATGCGCCCTCTGGCGTGGATCGCGCCGAACGATCCCGCCAGCGTGGCCTGCGACGATCAATTCCTGCTGGGCAACGACCTGCTGATTGCGCCGGTGCTGCACGCCGGAGCGACAGAGCGGCAGATCATATTGCCGCCCGGCACGTGGTTCGACTGGGTGACGGGGGAAGCGATTCCCGGCGGGCAAACCATCACCCGCGCGGTGACGCTGCAAACCATCCCCATCTTCGCTCGCTCCGGCGCGATCATCCCCATCGGCGGCGATTTGCAACACACCGGTGAAATTTCAGACAAGCCGCTGACCCTGGAAGTGTTTCTTTCCCAGCCAGGGCAGACGGCGCGGGGCGATATCTGGGACGATGACGACCATCCCCAGGCGGCTGCTCGTGGCACGTTCGCCAGCTATCAGGCGGCTGCCGCGTGGGATGATGATGCGATCACCCTGCGGCTGGCGCGGACTGGGGGGCAGATGCCGCCGCGCCATGCCGGCGTGGCAGTGGCGCTCCACCTGCCGGATGGCTATGCGATCGAGGACGATGGGCTGGGCGAGGGCGACATGAACGCTTTGCCGGCGGAATGGCGTTTCGTGGTGCACCGTTCATGAGCGTGTGCGTGGCCCAGCACGCGAGAAGCCGGCGCATTGGGGCAGCCCAGCACGCGAGATATTGATGACTCGATCAATATTGACAACATTGATGCGTGCGCTCTACCTCTTTGTAGAGAGAATGATCTCACTACCAACCGAGGAGAGCTTGCGATGTCGGTGATGCCTGATCCTGTCGAGCCGGAATACTTCCTCGACAGTTTTCCCCGCGATGATTTTCCCGCATATCTCTGGGTTGAGCGGCCAGAGAATATGCCAAAAGATGCCTGGACAACTGAGACCACGCATCGCGATGGGCAACAAGGCGGTTTGCCACTGACCACCGAGCAAAGCCTGAAGATTTATGACCTCTTCTGCCGCTTTACCGGTGATTCAGGGGCGATTCGCCAGGCGGAGTTCTTTGCCTATCGACCATCCGACCGTGCTGCATTAGAAGGCGCGATGGAACGCTATGCCAGTGGCGCGCCGATTGAACCAACCACCTGGATTCGCGCCACGACGAAGGATGTTCGTCTCATTGCGCGTTTGGGTGTGCGCGAGACCGGTATGCTTGCTTCCGCCTCTGATTACCATACTTTCCACAAGTTCAAACCCGGCGGCAGAAAACAGGCCGCTGATGCGTATCTGGATGCCGTGAAGATGACGTTGGATGCCGGCATTCGGCCCCGGTTGCATTTTGAAGATGCCACCCGTGCTCCGCTGGATTTCCTGAAGCCCTTTATCGACACGGTGCTTGCCATCAGCGCCTCCTATGGTCCAGACCTGCGCCCGAAGTTTCGGATTTGTGACACGATGGGGTTAGGGTTGCCCTATGACGATGTGGCGTTGCCACGGAGCATCCCCCGCCTGTTTGCTGAGATGCGCAAGCTCGGTCTTCACCCAGAGGATCTGGAGTTCCATCCCCATAATGATACGCATCTTGTCGTCGCCAATTGTTTGGCGGCAATCCGCTCTGGCTGTGGGGTGATTAACGGGACGCTGTTGGGCAAAGGGGAGCGGTCGGGCAATGCGCCGTTGGAGGGCGTGCTGTTGCATCTGATCGGCATGGGCTACTTCCGCGAAAAGCGCCCTGATTTTCGGGTGCTCAATGATCTCGCCGACCTATATGCAACGATGGGAGAAGCACTGCCGGCGAAATATCCACTCTTTGGTCGTGATGCGCACCGCACGCGGGCAGGGGTTCACGCCGACGGGCTGAACAAATTCTGGTGGATGTACGCGCCCTTTAACGTGCCACAATTGCTTGGCCGTCCGCTGGAAGTCTCACTCACCAAAGAGAGCGGGCTGGGCGGTTTGATCTTTCTCATCCGCCAGCATCTCGGCGTGGATCTGCCGAAGGACGATCCTGGCCTTTTGGCGGTGCATGCCTGGGTGATGGCGGAATTTGATGGTGGGCGTCAAACCAGCATCGAATGGGAAGAGCTTGAGCCGGTTGTTGCGGCCCATATCGCAACGCCAGCGGCGGACTGACCACATGCTTTGCAGCACATGTGAGGCAGCGACGCGTGATAGCCTGGCTGCCTCTGTGCTGCGATGTCTTTATTGGTTGTGGTTCCAATCCCCTCAACACCCT
>JAJPKG010000186.1 GCA_021323815.1 Pseudomonadota bacterium | reverse complement strand
TCGCCTGGGCCGCTGCCGCCGCTGCTTGCAAGCGCTGCCGTTCCACGATCAACGCGGCGAGGTCCGCCACGCCCTGCGCCAGCGCGATCTCTTGGGGGGTATAGTCGTGGCGCTCGCCGGCGTGGTCCAGCGAGATGAAGCCCACCAATTGCCCTTCGAGGCGCATCGGCACAAAGAGCGCGGTGGTGATGTCGAACGGATTGGGCTGCTCGTTGAACGGCGGCTGGGTCATGTCGAGCACCAGCGGCTCCCCAGCGGCGAAGCGCGCCGCCAGTTCCGGATCGCCGCCTTCGCCGTAGCGGGCATCTTGCGGCTGCATCTCCCACCATTCTCGTTCTTCTTCCGGCGACAGGCCCATCACGGCCAGGGGGCGCACGATCTGCGTTTCCGCGTCGATGGCCATGATGCCGACGCGGCGGCACGCCAGCACCTCGCAGGTGACGGCGGCCAGGTCGCGCGCGACGGCATGCAGATCATCAGGGGCATCCACCGTCGCCTGTGCCATGCGCAACAATGCGTTGAGGCTGGTGTGGGTGCGCCGTTCCAGCGCGCGGCGCTCGGTGACATCCTGAAAGATCACCACCGCGCCGATGATGTTCCCTTGCTCATCGCGCAACGGCGCGCCGCTGGTGAGCAGTTCGATATCATGCCCTTCCGGCCCGCGGATGAGGCAGGCGAGATCGGAAAACGTCTCGCCGCGCCGGGCGCGACCTGAGGGCGTTTCGGATTCGGACAAGCGCGTGCCGTCGAGCCGGCGCATGCCATAGCGAGCGTGGCGCGAGTGCGACGGTTCGCCGGGGCGAAGCTGCTGGCCGGTGATGCGTTCGGCGGCGGCATTTTGATTGATCAAGTGTCCCTCGGCGTCATAAAGGGCTACGCCAGCGGGTAACACGTTCAGCAAGGTCGCCAGGCGTGCGGCTTCCTGTCGTTGTGCCTCGCGCGTGCGCACCAATTCGGTGATCTCGCTGGCGCTGCCCAGCAGCGCGACGACGTGCCGGCGCTCGTCAAAGAGTGGCGACAGGCTCCAGGTGTACCAGCGCGGCTCGCTCTCGCCCGGCAGGTGGGCTTCATATTCTTCGATAATGACTGGCTCGCCGGTGGCGCGCACCTGCTCAAAGAGGGGGCGCAACTGCGGTCGGTTCGCCGGTTCCAGCATGGCATCCAGCGGCAAGCCCACCAGGGTATCGCGCTGGCGTAGGGTTTGCCCCATCAGCGACAGAAAGGTAGCGTTGTGGCGCAGACAGATGAAATCGTCTGAAGCATCCAGCAAAATGACGCCGAAAGGGGTGGCGTCGATAATCCCCTCGGCGAGGTCGTGCTGTGCCTGCATTTCGCGTTCTAGAGAGCGGCGGCGCGTGGAAACATCATGCAGGATGACGACGCCGCCGATGATGGTGCCATCTGGGGCGCGCAGGGGACCGCCGGATGGGGCGACAAACACTTCACGTCCATCCAGCGTGTGCAGGCGCAGATCAGACTCAGCGGCGCTGGCGAGCTGCTCGCCGCGCAGCGCGCGCGCCAGCGGCCACTGGCGCGGTGGCAGCGGGCGGTCATGGATATCGCACAGGCGGACGCGGCGCATGCGCTCTTGCATGGGTGCGCTGAAAAAATCGTTGCCCAGCGGCGCGCCCATCAGCGCCCGAAAGGCCGCGTTGGCATGAATAATTTCCCCCGCCGCGTCGGCCATCACCATTGCATCGCTGATCGCTTCAAAAGCGGAGCCAAGCAACGATGCCGCATCCCGTGTGATCTGGGGAGCTTGCGAAAGAGGCGAAAGTTGCTGCTCGTGCGCCGTCATGTGTGTGGTCCTTGCCCTCTGTGATGGATTCATCGTGTCTCGCCGGATCCCGGCAGCTTATCTCGCCATGCGAGCAGCATTGTACGCTCCGTGCGGCGTTTGGCTGGTGTCGGGGCGCTCAAACAGCAGTTGCTCGCGCGTGAGGGCGAGGGCGGCGGCAAGCTTGCGGATGGAGACGAAGTTGGCACACCCCTTGCCGCCTTCAAGGTTGACGATGGTGGTTTTAGACATGCCGGCACGCTGGGCCAGTTCGTGCTGGCTATAGCCCCGGCGCAAGCGCCAGGCGCGCAGGTGGGGCAGCGGCATGCGGGCTGGGCGGGCTGTGGCCATGCGATCTTCCTCACGGATGAGAGATGTGTGTTCCCTCGCTTCCCGCAATTTTTGTACCGTTTTTGGTACTGGGCTTGGCGGCCCATAATGGTCGCATGACATTTGTCATGAGGAAGTTTTGACAGGCTTCACTACCACTAAAGCCTGGGCGGGCCTATACTCAAAACAACGGCAGGCTACAGATGCCGGGACAACACAAGTTGGAATTATGGTTTTCATGCGAGAAAGGGAGTGCATCATGAATGCTACGACAACGACGACAACCACCGCGACAACGCGCCCGCCGCTGACGCTGTTGGCCAAGATCCTCTGTGGCATCGGCACGGTACTGGCGCTTGGGGCGCTGTTCGGCGCGATCAGCATCGGGTTCCCCGGTGGCATCGCGCTGGCTGCCATCAGCGCTGTGAACGCTTTGTTGGTCGTTCTCTTCCTCCTGCGCGTGCGCTGGGCACCGATTTTGGGCAGCGTCATCACCGGCGTGGGCCTGCTTTACCAGACGTTCGGCACGCCATATCCGGCGTATCACCTGACACATCTGCAAGATCCCTTGTTTGCGCCCATCGTGCTTGAAGTCGCGCTCTCGCTCATCGCGTTTGCGACCATGCTGGGTGCGGTAGCGCAGAACTACGGGCAAAACCGGACGCAGACGCCGCGCTGGTACGGCTATGTCGTCACCGCGCTGGCGGGCATTGCGCTGGGCGGCATCTTGATCGGCGTCAGCGCAAAACCAGCGGAAGTGACGGCGGCGACGGCGAGCGACGGCGCGACGATCATTCACCTGGGTCTGAGCACCTTCAACCCGACGGCGGTGACCATTCCCGCGGGAACCAAACTGGATTTTGTGGATGACAGCAACATCCCGCACCAGTTGACCTATGGCACGTGGAATGACGGCCACACTCAGTTGGCCACGCCGCCCAATGCGCCCGCGCTGGACAACCGCGCCATCTCCACCGGCAG
Organism: Pseudomonadota bacterium; assembly: GCA_021323815.1. GTDB lineage: Bacteria > Chloroflexota > Ktedonobacteria > Ktedonobacterales > JACDGC01 > JAJPKG01. The sequence goes on along the minus strand of JAJPKG010000186.1, from coordinate 10,868 downwards.
CTTCGAGCTTGGGCCGTTCACCACGCCGGGAACGTATCACATCCTGTGCGTCATCCATCCGGGCATGGAACTGACGGTGACGGTGCAATAAGCGCCGGCCCCGGCCCCATCCCCTGGTAAGACGGGATGGGGCTGCATGATATGATGAGGTGAAAGGCACAGAGCGATGCGAGCAGGAGAATGGGGAGATGGAACACGAGACGACCATGCCGGAAAACAAGACCACGTCTCAGCCGCCGGTGGCGCTGGTGTGGGGCATCTTCGCCGTCTGGATTACCTTTTCCATCCCCGTTTTCCATGACCTCTTCCAGATGCGCCCGGTGTGGCGTCTCGCGCTGGTTTTCGCCGGTACCATTGCCTTTTTCGCGCTCTATTTGTGGATGGGCTGGCAGATCGGGCGGCGTTTGGTGAGCGATGTCCCCGCAAATCCGCGAACCTTCCAGCAGACCTGGACGCCCTTTGCCGTGATGATCCTGCTGGGTGTGGTGCTGATAGGGCTGGCCGGACCGGAGTGGGGCGGGCTGTTCATCTATACATCCGCCATCGCGGCGGCGGATCTGCCGGTGAAGCGGTCGGCATGGGTGGTTGGTGGGCTGGCGTTGTTCGCGGTGGTGGGGTTGCTGGCGTCGCATCAGGGCGGCGGTGCGGCATTGTCGGCGCTGTTTACCATCCTGGTCACCGGCTTCACCACCACTGCCATGCGCTGGGCCTTTCTCACCAACCGGGAATTGCGCCATGCCCGGCAAGAGCTGGCGCAGATGGCGGTGACGAACGAGCGGCTGCGCTTCGCACGGGATTTGCACGATCTGCTGGGCCACACCTTGTCGTTGATCGCGCTGAAAAGCGAGCTGGCCGGGCGACTGGCACGCGTGGCCCCGGAGCGGGCGGCGGTGGAGATGGCTGACGTGGAAGCCGCCGCGCGGCAGGCGTTGCACGAAGTGCGCGAGGCCGTCGCCGGCTATCGCCAGCCCACCTTTGCCGGGGAATTGCGCGCCGCCCGCGAGATGCTGGACGCCGCCGGCATTGCGTTGAGTCTGGACGCGCCGGAACCGCCATTTCCGCTGCGCCCCACCGTCGAGGGCATGCTGGCGTGGACGGTGCGCGAGGGCGTGACGAACGTGATCCGCCACAGCCGAGCGCGAGCGTGCAGCATCTCGGTGAGCTATGGGGATGATGCGGTCAGCCTGACGGTGAGCGACGATGGGCTGAGCAAGGATGGCGCTGCGGTTGCGCCGGGCAATGGGCTGCGGGGGATGGCTGAACGCGCGGTGGCGCTGGAGGGCACCTGTGAGGCGGCGTGGCAGGAAAGCGGCGGATTTCGCCTGCGCGTGACGCTGCCCCTGGATGCGATGCGCCGGCACGCGTCTGTAGCTCCGGTTGGAAAGGAGATGCGTTGATGATTCGCGTGTTGCTGGCGGAAGACCAGAGCATGGTGCGTGGCGCGTTGGCCGCTTTGCTGACGCTTGAGGGCGATTTCGAGATCGTGGCCGAAGCGGACCGGGGCGACGCGGTGGTTGCCAAAGCGCTGGAAACTGATCCTGATGTGGCGCTGCTGGATATTGAAATGCCGGGGCAAGATGGATTAGAGGCGGCGGCGGAACTGCACCGGCGCTTGCCGCAATGCAAGATCCTCATCCTGACGACATTTGGCCGGCCAGGTTATCTGCGGCGGGCGATGGAAAGCGGCGCGGTGGGTTTCCTGGTGAAAGACGCGCCTTCGGCACAGCTTGCGGTGGCCATTCGCCGGGCGGTGGCGGGCGAGCGCGTGGTCGATCCGGCGCTGGCGGCTTCGGCGTTGAGCGAGGGGAACAATCCGCTGACGGCGCGGGAGCGCGAGGTGCTGGCACAGGCGGCGGGTGGGGCGAGCATTGCGGATATGGCGGCGGCGCTGAGCCTGACTGAAGGCACGGTGCGCAATTACCTGTCGCTGGCCATTCAAAAACTGGGCGCGCAGAACCGTGTGGAAGCGGCGCGCATCGCGGAACAAAAGGGTTGGCTGGAACCATAATGAGCGGTGCCTGCACTGATCCTGCGGCAGAGCGAGCGCCTAGCGCGCAGCTACCTCAGGGGGTGCCGGCACGTGATCAATCACGTCAAGCAACGGGTACGGTGGTCGCGTCCTGCGACGGGCCGTTGCATCTCCCGTTTGAAAAGCGGGGGCTTTCACACCCCAATTCCTGTAAGTGAGGCCAACCGCGCCGAAGGGATTCGGGAAAGCGGTCATGGTTTACTGGACGGTGCCAGCGCGGAAGGAGCATCACGCTGGAAGCGCCGGACCAAGACGCCGCACCGATGATGTCGCCGATCAAGCCTAAACCGGCAGTTGCCCCCGCGCCTCTGTTTCCCCGAAGATGACGCGCACCGCCGCGCGCAACGCCGGCTGGGTATATTCATACGTGGCGAGGCCGGCGGCAAGCGACGGGAACTGCGCCAGATCATAGGGATCGCCCGCCGCGATGCCGATGATTGGTTTGCCACATGCAAGCAGATCGGCGATCAGCGCTGCTTGCTGGGGATCGCGACGGGCATTGATCATGACGAGCAGCACAACGCCGGCTTCCTGAGCGGCGCGCAGGACTTGTTTCCGCGAGTCCTCAGCGCCATCGGCGGTCAGGTGGCACGAGATAAGGTTGGGATGTCGCTGGCTGAGCGCGGCAAGCAGATCGGTGTGGTCATAGGCGACATCCACGGCCTGGCTGACGGCGCGCGCTTCGGGCGCGATGACGGCCAGTCGTTGCTCCGGCGCGAGGCGCAGCGGCAAGATATGTTCCTCGTTGGTCACAACCGTTGTGGAGCGCGCATAAGCGTCGTCGCGCAATTGGGCATGCGCGGCAAAATCAACGGTGGTCACGGACGCAGCATCCCAGGTCAGCCGTTCTTTCAGGTGCAGCACGCGCTCTGCCGCTTGATGGATGGTTTCCCGATCGATCTCGCCCTTTTCCACCGCTGCGCGCACCGCCAGGATGGCGTCGCGTTGCCAGGGGAAGGTATGCGAGATCAACACGAGGTCGTTGCCGGCACGCAGGGCCAGCACCGCGCCGCGTGGCACGCCCACCGTCCGCGAGATGGCGTGCATTTCCAGGCAATCGGTCATCACCACGCCGTCATAGCCGAGTTGATCCCGCAGCAAGCCTCGAATCACCGCTGGTGAGATGCTGGCTGGCAACGAGCGCTCCGGCTCGATCTGCGGCAGCAGCACGTGTGCTGTCATCACACAATCCGCCCCCGCAGCACAGCCCGCGATGAAAGGCGGCAGTTCGACGGCACGCAGCCGGTTCAGGTCGCACGCCACAACGGGCAGCGCCAGATGCGAATCGGTTGCGGTGTCGCCATGCCCTGGAAAATGCTTGATGGTGGTGATGATACCGGCTGAGCGATAGCCGCGCACCGCCGCCGCCGTCAGCCGTGCCACCAGGGCGGGATCGCCCCCGAATGAGCGCGCGCCGATGACGGGGTTGGCGGGATTGTTGTTCACATCCGCATCGGGAGCCAGATTCATATTGACGCCCGCCACGCGCAATTCTTCGCCGCAGGCCCGTGCCACCGCCTCGGTCAATTCTTCGGAGCGCGTCGCCCCCAGCGCCATGTTGCCGGGCAAGATCGTCGCGTCCGGCCCCAGTCGCCGCACCAGCCCGTTTTCCTGATCGATGCTGATCAGCAGTGGTCGCGGATGCCCCGCTGCGCGGGCGATGCGTTGCAGGTTGGCACTCAGCCTGCGTGCTTGCGCCATATCGCGGATGTTGCGCGTGAAAAGGATGATGCCGCCGACGTGGTGATCGCGGATCATCGTGATGATTTCAGAGGTTGGCTCCGGCTCCTGGAAGCCGACCATGAAGAGCTGCCCGATCTGCTGGTCCAGGCTGAGAGCATTGGCGAGATCGCTCATAATGCGCGTTGCTCCTGAGATGAGATCATGGCGCGGGCGGCGGCGAGCGCCGGTTCGGCCACCACCGCCGTCACGCCGGCGGGGCGCAGGCGTTGCAGGCGGGCTAGCACCAGTTCGCGGAAGTGCTCATTGTGCGCCAGCAACGCGCCACCAAATGCCAGTGGCAGTTTCACGGGAAGATCCAGCGCGCGCGCCACCGCCAGCGCCGATTGCGCCAGTTCCGCCGCCGCCCGATGGACGATGTGCGTTGCCGCCGCGTCGCCTTCCTGGGCTGCCGCGAAAACCAGGGGCGCGAGGCGCGCGATCACGGCTTTGTCGGGATGCGCGTAGACATAGTCAATGAGTTCTGCCGGGCGCTCAAGCTGCCATTCGTGAAGGATCATCTCAAGCAACGGCGTGACGGGGCCACGACCGTCGGCGGCGCGCGAGGCGGCTCGCAGGGCGTCGCGCCCGATGGCATAACCGCTGCCCTCGTCGCCGATGATGTGCCCCCAGCCGTTGGCGCGGGCCGTTTTGTTGCTGCCATCGCGCCCCAATGCAATCGCTCCCGTCCCGGCGACGAGCGCCACTCCGGCGGCGTGCGGCAGCGCGCCCAGCAGCAATTCCGCGTCATTGGTCAGGCGCACGGTGTTGGCCAGCGCTTGCACATGAGGCAGCAGCGCGGCATGGTCGGTGGTGTCGTCAATGCCGGCCAGGCCAACCCATGCGCCGGCCAGGGGCAGCGCCGCCCCCGTGGATGCCAGCGCGGATTGCACCGCGATCTCGATCTGGCGCAGCGCGCCCGGTAGCCCGGCGGAACGATGATTGCCCCCGCCGGCCCAGCCGCGCCCGCGCTCGTTGCCACAGGCATCCACGACGATCGCCAGCGTTTTGGTGCCGCCCCCGTCAATGCCCAGGAAAAATCGCTCCTGGGTTTGCTCTTGCATGCTCACGCCCCGGCTTCCAGCGTTGCGCGCAGATTGTCCGCGTGCTGTGCCAGTCGCGCCCGCGCTGCGTCTGGGGCGATATGCTCACGCAGCATCACAATCGCCGTTTTCACCTCGCCGTCGGCATCTGCCAGGGCGCGCGTGGCCGCAGCTTCATCTGTGCCGGATATTTGTTGCACGATGCTGACGGCGCGCTGGCGCAATTTCTGGTTGGTCGTCTGTACATCCACCATCAGGTTGCCATAGGTCTTGCCCAGGCGAATCATGGTGCCGGTGCTGAGCATGTTGAGCACCATCTTCTGAGCCGTGCCGGCCTTCAGGCGCGTGGACCCGTTCAGCACTTCTGGTCCCACCACTGGCGCGATGCTGATCTCCACCGCCTGGGCCAGCGGCGAATCTGGATTGCACGCCAGGCCGATGGTGAGCGCCCCTTGCTTGCGGGCATAGTGCATCGCGCCCAGCACATAGGGCGTGCGCCCGCTGGCGGCAATGCCCACCACCGCGTCATGTTCCGTCAGGTGCAAGCGTGCCAGGTCGTCGCAGCCCGCTTCGGCGCTGTCTTCCAGCGCGTCGGAATCCGGCTGGCGGTCGAAGGTGCCGCCGGCGATGCACGCCACCACCTGTTCCGGCGGGGTATTGAACGTCGCGGGGCATTCATAGGCGTCCAGCGCGCCCAGCCGGCCCGATGTGCCCGCGCCGGTGTAGATCAGCCTCCCGCCCCGCCGCAGCCGCTCCGCGATGGCGTCGATGGCCGCCGCGATGTGCTCGGCTTCCGCCGCCACCGCCGCCGCGACGCGCGCATCTTCGGCGTTCATCGCCTGCACCAGCGCCAGCGTCGGCATGCGGTCGATCTCCGCCGTCGCCGCGTTCACCGTCTCGGTTGCCAAAGCTGTATGTTCGTTCATCGGTGTATCTCCTCTTGACGCCATGCGATATCCCATCGGCTCCTAGCCCGGAGGGGTTTCTGTTCCGAGCCGGGGGGTTTCAGCCCCCGGCGGGCGCGCCGAGTGCGAGTCCTTCCCCGGCGGGCACCAGGCAGATGTTATTGCCGTTTCAGATGGGTGTAGAAGATATATTGCGAACCGGTATAGACCGAGACGGCGTATTCCACCGCGTCGTTGCGGTCGTTATAGGTGGTGCGGCGCGTATACAAGACGGCGCTGCCCGGCGCGATGCGCAAGATCTGCGCTTCCTCAGAGGTGGCGATGCCCGCCTCCAATTCCTGATCCGCCGCTTCCAGCGTGATGTGATATTTCGTCTCCAAGAGTTTATAGAGCGATTGGTGAGCGAGATCTTCTTCCAGCAATTTCTCGCATCCCTTGAAATTGAGTTGCGAGGTCTCAATCGCCAGGGGTTCGTCATCCGCCAGGCGCAGGCGGCGCAGACGCACAATGGCGCTGCCGGCGGGAATCTGAAGCCGCTTGGCCGTCTCGGCGTCAGCCTCGACCATCTGCGCGGAAAGCACCTGCGTGCTGGGTTTTTGCCCGCGCGCCAGGATATCTTCGGTGAAACCCGACAGGCGATGCAAGGGGATGGGGATTTTGCCGCGCCGGGCGACAAACGTGCCGCGCCCCTGCTCGCGGAAAAAGATGCCCTCGTTGACCAGCTCGCTCACCGCCTGGCGGGCCGTCATGCGGCTGACGTTGAACGTCTCGCTCAGCTCGCGCTCAGAGGGGATGATGTCGCCCGGCTTCCATTCGCCGCTGGTGACGTGGCTGCGCAGGATTTGCTTGAGGCGATAATAGCGCGGAACCATGCCGGTGCCATAGGCGGCCAACTCGTCGTCGCGTGGCAGCGTGCCGCCGTCCGGCGGGGGGGTGCGCTCGTCTTTGCCAGGGTCCAGGGTATCCATCGGTCGCCCCTTTCAGGTGGTCTGTGCTGATATTGTACGCGATGCTTGACGCGCGTGGTGGCGATGTGCTGTGATGTCTCTTGCTGTCTGGTCTGCATGCGAACAAGGCGAGCGTCTCTGCCAGCCTATTGTGTTCTGCCCCAAGAAATGGTATACTTGGTATGTTGTCTAGACCAGCTAAGATGATGATGGCATGAATTCGCTGGCGTGTCAAGGGCGGAGACGCTGCCGGCGAGGAGCGCGAAGGGATCCCGGCTTCTTTGGGGATAGAACTTCGAGCGGAGAAAGCATTCATGAATTTTTCCCTGCGCGGCGCGCGGCTGGTTGATGCCCGGCAGGATCAGCCCGGTGGCGTGCTCACCGTCGAGGGTGGGCGCATCCAGGCCATTGATGGGGCGGATCGTGCGGAAACCAGCATCGACGCGACCGGCATGATTGTGACGCCCGGCTTCATCGACGTGCACACGCATGGCGGGGGCGGCTGCAATCTGCACACTACCCTGGCCGAAGAGATCCTCGCCTATGCTCGCTGGGTTCCCACTACCGGCGTCACCTCGTTTCTCATCGGGGTGGTCGGCACGCCCGGCGCTCTGCCCGAAGATCAACTGCGCGCGGCGGTTCAGGCCATTGCGCGCCGGCATGCGGGCGCGGAGCCGCTGGGCATTCACCTGGAAGGGCCGTTTATCAGCGAGAGAAAGCGCGGCGCGCATCCGGCGGCGTGGTTGCGCCTGCCGAATCCCGCCGACACGGAGCGCATCTTATCGCTGGCGAATGGGCATTTGCGGCTGATCACGCTGGCCCCCGAACTGCCCGGCGCGGCGGAGATGATTCAGGCGATGCGCGCCGCCAGCGTGACAGTGAGCATGGGCCACACCGACGCAAATTATGATGAGGCGCTCGCCGCCATCAGCCTGGGCGTGACGCATATGACGCACTGTTGCAATGCCATGCGCCCGCTGCACCACCGCGACGCCGGGCCGCTGGGCGCGCTGGGCCGCGTCACCCCCATCTGCGGCGAGATCATTGCCGACGGCCATCACGTCCACCCGGCGATGGTGCAGATCCTCTTTCGCATCCTGGGGCCGGAGCGCCTGATCGTCATCACCGACGCGCTGGCCGCCGCAGGCGATGCTTCCGCGCCTTTCGACTTCGCCGGCCAGCCCGCGCATGTGGAAGACGGCGTGGCGCGGCTGGCGGACGGCACCATCACCGGCAGCGTGCTGACGATGGATCAGGCGTTGCGCAACATGCTGCGCATGACCGATGCGACGCTCTCGCAGGTGGTGGGCATGCTCACGGTGAATCCTGCCCGCGCCGCGCAAGCAGCCGACCGCAAGGGCCTCTTGCAACCCGGCTATGACGCCGACCTCGCCATCTTCGACGCCGACCTGACCCTGCACGCGACCATCTGTGCCGGCAAGCTCGCCTACGCGACGCCAGAATGGAAAGCCCGCGCGGGGGCGAGCCTGTAGGGGCGCGATGAATCGCGCCCAGATACGTCATTTCGCTTGCACATGCCGTAGGGGCGCGGCATGCCGCGCCCACTTTTCTTTCTATTCTGCACACCAGAATTTGCAAGCCATCGACAGTGACAAGATATAATGCAAGGCAAGGAGAGCCTTTTTATATGCCGATTCCTGCCCTTGTTCATGGTGTGCTTCCACAAGGCACATACCTGGCAACGTTGACTGAAATATGGGCTGCATTTGATCAAGCAGGTTCAACGACACGCCCTGTGCTGAATCACGTATTGGAACATGCGGTAGCTCTGATTTGGTTGAAAGATCCCTCGGCTTTGATCTATGTTGATGGAAGTTATATAACAAGCAACCTTGATCCAGCAGATGTAGATCTCGCTGTACGTTCCAATGTCTGGGATGATATACTATTTGCAGTCGCATTCTCCACAGCGTATCCTGGTGAAGAGCGCTATCTTGATTTCTTCTTCAACGACATGCAAAGCAAACAGCATATGGAAGATCTTTTCAGGGAAATCAGGGGAAGTACTCTCCGAAAAGGGATCATCCAATTACAGCCATAGAGGAAGAGTTATCCAATGGAATTCGTCATCCATAATGATTATCGTCAGCCGCCGATCACCTCTGACGAGATGTGCCAGCAATATCAGCGGTTTCTTGCAGAATTAGAAGAGATGATCGTTGCGCAAGAAGATGAGATTATTGATGCGCGTAACCAGCGGGATACTGCTACACTTGCTAAAGCGCGCACGCGCCTCTGGCGTTTGCTCACTAAACGACAGGGAGTGAGCGACGCAATCCAAACCTATCGAATGAACCATCCTTTCTGACCTGCACGCGACCATCTGTGCCGGCAAGCTCGCCTACGCGACGGAAGAATGGAAAGCCCGCGCGGGGGAAATGAAGTAGTTGTCGTTTATTCCGTCCTTGCAAGAGGGTTTCCATAGGCGACCAGGCGACATACGGGGGATGAGATGCTTCTGTTTGCCGGATGATGATGCTCTTCCATGTGAGATGACATTCACCCATTGAGCGTGTACAATAAAGGACACGGAAAGGGTGAACGCAGGACGCGGCATAGATGGGAGACATCTGGAAGGCATGCAAACGAACCGTTTCAGGTCGCTGGAATGGCGGTGCATTGGACCGCACCGGGCAGGGCGCGTTGTCGCCGTCGCGGGGCATCCCACCGAGCGCGCGACGTTTTATCATGGCGCGTGCGCGGGCGGTGTGTGGAAAACCACCAGCGGCGGTGCACTCTGGGAAAACATCTCGGATGGCTACTTGACGACAGCGGCAATCGGGGCCATCGCCGTCTCGGATTCAGACCCCAACGTCATCTATGTGGGGACGGGCGAGGCGACGATTCGCGGCAATGTGTCGCACGGCGATGGCGTCTATCGTTCCACCGACGGCGGTGCCACGTGGCAGAACGTGGGGCTGGCGGACTCGCGCCACATTGGCGATATCATCATCCATCCGAAAAATCCCGATATCGTCTATGTCGCCGCGCTTGGTCACGCCTGGGGCACCAACTATATGCGCGGTGTCTATCGCACGCTGGATGGCGGCAAGTCGTGGCAGCAGGCTCTTTTCAAGAGCGAGCGCGCTGGCGCAGTGGATCTGGCGATGGACCCGCATCATCCCGACGTGTTGTTCGCAACCATCTGGCAGACGCAGCGCTACCCTCACGCACTCATCAGCGGTGGCCCGGACTGTGGGCTGTGGCGCTCGACCGACGGCGGCCAAAGCTGGACGGATCTGACGCGGGCGAAGGGATTACCCCAGAACGGCGTGTTGGGCAAGATGGGCGTAGCCGTTTCGCCGGCGCAGGCGGGCCGCGTGTGGGCGATCATCGAAGCCTGCAACGAAAAAGGCGAGGATGCCGGCGGGCTGTTTCGCTCCGAAGATTGGGGCGCGACCTGGCAGCGCGTGAACACCGAGCTGAACCTGCGCCGCCGTCCCTGGTATTACATGCACATCTACGCCGATCCCAATGACGGAGAAACCGTTTGGGTGCTGAATGTGCAATGCTTCAAATCCACCGATGGCGGCAAGACGTTCACCACCATGCCCACCCCGCACGGCGATAACCATGACCTGTGGATTGATCCGCGTGATTCGCTGCGCATGATCGAGGGCAACGACGGCGGTGCGGGCGTCTCGTTTGACGGCGGGCGCGTGTGGTCCACCAATCTCAACCAGCCGACTGCGCAGATGTATCACGTTGTCGCGGATGACGAGGTGCCCTATCGCGTCTATGGCTCGCAGCAAGACAACTGGGCCATTCGCGTGCCCAGCATCGACTTTGAGGGCGCGATCAGTTGGAAGGATCACGTGGAGCCAGGCGGTGGCGAGAGCGGCTACATTGCCATCAGCCGCAGGCCACCCTATCGCGTCTTCGGTGGGGCCATCGGTTCCGGCACCAGCGACACGCGCATGATCGCGTGGGACCCCAGGACGGGCCACAAGCGCAACGTCTCGGTCTGGCCCGACGACCTGGGCAACGGCATGAGTGCGCGTGATATGCGCTTCCGCTTCCAGTGGACCTATCCCATCGAGACCTCGCCACACGATCCCACCGTCATCTATGCCTGCTCGAATCACGTGCACCGCAGCTATGATGACGGCAACAGTTGGGAAGTCATCAGCCCCGATCTGACGCGCAACGATCCCGACAAGCAGGGACCATCCGGCGGGCCGATCACCGCCGACAACAGCGGCGC
>JAJPKG010000167.1 GCA_021323815.1 Pseudomonadota bacterium | reverse complement strand
GCACCTGCACGGCCAGCTTAACAGCATGTTGCAGCGCGAGGGCGTCGTCAGCCTTTCCACTCAGGGCGAAACATTCGATCCGCGCGTGCACGAAGCCATCGAGCGGGTGGATGCTTCCGGCCAGCCGGAAGGCGCGATTGTCTCAGAGACCCAGAAAGGCTATCTCTATGGCGATGAACTGCTGCGCCCGGCGCGCGTGAATGTGAGTTCAGGAGAGGATGCGCCCCAGCAGAAATAAGGCCGGCGGCGCGGGGGAAGCGATCACGCTTCCCCTGGTGAAATTCCTATGGAATATAAAGACTATTACAAGATTCTGGGCGTGCAGCGCACCGCCAGCCAGGACGAGATCAAGAAGGCGTTTCGCAAGCTGGCGCGTAAGTATCACCCGGATGTGAATCCCGGCAACAAGGATGCCGAGAAGCGCTTCAAAGAGATCAACGAAGCCTATGAAGTGCTCTCAGATCCCGAAAAGCGCCAGAAATATGACACGCTCGGCCCCAACTGGCAAGAGCAGTTCGGCTTCCAGGGCAGCCCAAACCCGAACGTGCGCACGCGCACCTACACCGGCGGGCGCGCGGGTGGTAACGTGCCCCCGTTCGACTTCGACACCGACCCCACCGGCTTTTCGGATTTCTTTGAGACACTGTTCGGTGGGATGCGCGGCGGCACGCGCACGCAAACCGAAATGCGCCGTCGCGCCGGCGACAACCTGGAACAGCCGGTAGATATCTCGCTCAAAGAGGCGTATGAGGGGGCCAAGCGTGTCTTCACCGTGCAGGTGCCGTCTGAATGCCCGACATGCCGCGGAACGGGCGAGGTGCGTGGCACCATCTGCCCCACCTGCCAGGGACAGGGCCAGGTGATGAACACCGAGCGCATCGAGGTGACGATTCCCAAAGGGGCCGACACCGGAACCCGCGTGCGCGTCGCGGGCAAGGGGCAGCCCGGCATCGGCGGTGGTCCGCGCGGCGATCTGTATCTGATCGTCAACGTCAAGCCGGACCCGCAGTTCGAGCGCAAGAAGGACGATCTCTACGTTGAGGTGCCGGTGGATCTGGTGACGGCGCTGCTGGGTGGCGAGGTGCAGGTGCCGCAACTGAGTGGCCGCAACCTGTTGCTGACCATTCCGCCTGAGACGCAGAACGGCCAGGTGTTTCGCCTGGCGGGCAAGGGCATGCCCCGGCTGCGCGGCACCGGGCAGGGCGACCTGTATGCGAAGGTGCGCGTGGTGCTGCCCACGCGGCTGACGCAAGAGGAGCGCGACCTGTTCGCCAAATTCAAGCGGGGACGCGAAGCGCGGGGGTGAGCGCGATGAGCAACGAACCCGACGAGCTGGCCATCAGCATCGAAGCGCGCGGCGATGGGGAATATACCATCAGCATCGCCGCGCAAAAAGCCGAAGTCCACGAACAGACCTTGCGCCATTACGAGCGCCTGGGGCTGATCACCCCGGCGCGCAAGGGCAGCAGCAAGCATTCGCCGCGCCTCTATTCCGACCGCGACATCCAGCGCGTCATCTACATCCGTCGCCTGATGCGCGACCTGGGGGTGAACCTTGCCGGCGTCGAGGCGATCTTGCGCCTGCATGATCACATCGAACGGCTGCAACAGGAACGCGCCGCCGAGGTGGCCGCGATGCGTGCCGCCCACGAACGCGACATTCGCCGCTTGAAAGAGATCATCAGCCGCTTGCAAGGGGGCAGTCCTGTAAAAGAGCCATAATGCTACCGATTGTGATACGCTGAGAGGAAGATCAAACGAGGCGACCTCAGCTGAGCGTGGCCAAGACGGGGGGCCTGCATGAGCATCGTGCGCAAGCGCAAGATCTCGCTGGGCCGTCGCTCGCTTCAGATCGGTGAAGTCTTGACGCGGCATGGCTTTGGCTTCCTTATCGCCGGCCTCAACCTCAACCGCTTCGTTCCCCGGCATCCCCCGCCGGCACGCCGCTCGCGCCGCCAGAAAGCTTATACGCGGCCCGAACACCTGCGCATGGCCATCGAAGAGCTTGGCCCAACGTTCATCAAGTTTGGCCAGATGCTTTCCACCCGCGCCGACCTGCTGCCGCTGGACTATCAGCAGGAATTGGCCAAGCTGCAAGACACCGTGCCGCCTGAGCCGGAAAGCGTCATCAATGCGACGCTGAACGCCGAACTTGGCGAGCGACTGCATCAGATCTTCGCGCACATCGACCCCACGCCGCTGGCGGCTGCTTCCATTGGCCAGGTTCACGCTGCCACCCTCATCGACGGCACCGAAGTCGTGATCAAGATCCAGCGACCGGACGTGCGCGAGCGCGTGGAAACGGACCTGGAGATCTTGCAATATCTGGCGGCGTGGGCCAGCCGCAACTGGTCCTATGCCGAGCAGTTCGACGTGGTGGCCCTGGTGCAAGAGTTTGCCCAGACCCTGCGCGGCGAACTGGATTATCTGCGCGAAGCCTCGAATGTGGAACGCTTCGCCGCCCAGTTCGCCCGCGATCCGCGCGTCCACATCCCCGCCGTCATCTGGGAAGCGACCTCGCCCCGGCTGCTGACGCTGGAACGCATTCACGGCATCAAGATCACGGACATCGCCGCTTGCTCAGAGTGGGAGATCGACCGCCCGGAACTGGCACAACGGCTGGCGCAGATCATCTTGAAGATGGTCTTCAATCATGGCTTTTACCATGCCGACCCGCATCCGGGAAATTTTTTCATCGAGGATGACGGGCGCATCGGGCTGATCGATTTCGGCATGGTGGGTGTGGTGGAACAGCGCCTGCGCAATCAACTGGCGGCGATGCTGATCGCCCTCATCACGCGCGAGAGCGACGCGCTCATCGACGCTCTACTGGATCTCGGCATCACCAGCCATCCCATCAACCGCGCCAGATTCCGGCGTGACCTGGAACAGTTGATCCAGTCATACTATGACCGCTCGCTGGGCGAGATCGAATTGGGGCCGCTCATCCGCGATATTCTGGACGTGGTGCAGCGCCACCGCTTGCAGTTGCCGGCCAACACCTCGCTGCTGATGAAGACGGTGGTGATGTATGAGAGCCTGGGCGTGCAGCTTGACCCGGATTTCCATCTGACGACGTTTCTGGCCCCCTATGCGCGGCAACTGCTGTTGCAGCAACTTTCGCCGGGCAAGATGGCGCAGCAAATGACCGCCACCAGCCTGGCGCTGGCCCGTCTGGGGATGAATCTGCCGCGCCAGGCGCACCGCATTCTCAGCGATCTGGAACGCGGCATGCTGCAATTCGCCCTGCAACCGTCAACGTTCGATCCCTTGCTGCACCGTCTGGAACACATTGTCAATCGCCTGGTGCTGGGGATGATTGTCGCGGCGCTGATCGTCGGGCTGACGCTGCTGACGATCTTCGATCATCCCGCCGGCTGGGATCGCTGGGGGGGACTGCTCATTGTGCTGGGCTTCCTGGCCGCGTTCATTCTGGGCATCTATCTGGCGCTCACCAGTTTCCGTTCCAGTCACAGGCGCTAGGCCCCAACCCCTCATCCTCTCCCCAGCAGAGCTGGAGAGGGGGACTGGGAGTGAGGCCATCCACTGGCGGCGTGTGCTATGATGCAGGATAGCAGGATTGAAGAGAAGAACGCACCAATAGACAAAAGGAGCTGATGCGAGATGCAAACATCACGCGATCCGATGGAAGATCTGACCCAACTGCGCCAGACGGTCAGCCATTTGATTGAAGACGGCATCGGCATGTTGACGCATCTGCCTCTAAACCCATTTCATCGCTCCATCCCCGTCGATGTGCTGGAAAGCGCCACCGCGTATCAGGTGGAAGCCGCGCTGCCGGGCATAGCACCCGAAGATCTGGCGGTGCTGGCGACGGAATCAACCATCACCATCCAGGCGTCGGATCGCCTGCGCCGCGAGCGGGCAAGCGGCAACTATATTGTGCAAGAGCGCCCCAGAGGCAAGCGCGAGCGCGTGTTGACTTTCGCCAAAGCGATTGATCCCTCGCAAGTGACCAGTTCCTATCAGCACGGCGTGCTGACGGTGCATGCGCCCAAAGCCAGCACCGTCAAAGCCACTCAGGTGCCGGTGCAGGTGCCCAAACGTGACGGCACCACGTCTGCCGGCGATAATCAGCCAATGGCAACGTGATTGCCCAGCACGGTGAGCCGGGGAATACCATTGTCCGACTCACCGTGCCACATGCGCTCCTCGATTCTTCCGGTGACGAGCATGATCCATAGCCCGGAAGGGTTGCTATTCCGAGCCGGGGGGTTTACCCCCTCGCGGGCATGGGACCTAGCTTCCGGCGGGCGTCGCGGTCGTCGCCCCCACCGCGCGACGGAGCGCTTCTACCTTGTCGAGTCGCTCCCAGGGCAGATCCAGATCCGGGCGACCGAAGTGGCCGTAGGCGGCGGTCTGCTGGTAGATCGGGCGGCGCAGGTTCAGATCCTGGATGATGGCCGCTGGGCGCAGATCAAAATGCTCGTTGATGAGCTGAAGGATCGTCTCTTCCGGCACGCGGTTGGTGCCGAAGCACTCGATGAAGATCGAGAGCGGGCGCGCCACGCCGATGGCGTAGGAGACCTGAATCTCGAAGCGGTCCGCCAGACCAGCGGCGACGATGTTTTTGGCGATGTAGCGCGCCGCATAGGCCGCTGAGCGATCAACCTTTGTGGGATCTTTCCCGCTGAAGGCTCCGCCGCCGTGTCGCGCCATGCCGCCATACGTATCGACGATGATCTTGCGGCCCGTCAGGCCGGCGTCGCCCATTGGGCCGCCGATGACGAAACGCCCAGTGGGGTTGACGAAGAATTTCGTCTGCCCGTCCAGCAGTTCCGCCGGGATGGTCGGCTTGATGACGTATTCGATCACATCACGGCGGATCTGCTCGTTGGTGGCTTCCTCGGCGTGCTGCGTGGAGATGACCACCGTATCGACGCGCACTGGGCGACCGTGATCATATTGCACCGTCACCTGGCTTTTGCCGTCGGGCCGCAGATAGCCCATTGGGCCGTTGCCGGCCCACGATTTGCGCCGCACGCTGGAAAGCTGGCGCGTCAGCGCGTGGGCGAACGAGATCGGCGCGGGCATCAGTTCGGGCGTCTCGTTGCAGGCGAAGCCGATCATCATACCCTGGTCGCCGGCCCCGATCTTTTCCAATTCGTCGTCGGTGAGCTGCTCTTTGAATTCGCGCGACTGGCTCACGCCCAGGTCAATGTCGGGCGACTGCTGGCCGATGGCCGTCGCCACGCCGCAGGTGCGATAGTCGAAGCCGTAGTGCGCGTCCACATAGCCGATATTCTTCACCGTCTCGCGCACGATGCCTGGAATATCCACATACGCTTCGGTGGTGATCTCGCCTGCCACCAGGATGAGGCCGGTGGTGGTGGACGTCTCGCATGCCACGCGACTCATGGGATCTTTGGCGAGCAGGGCGTCCAGCACGCCGTCACTGATCTGGTCGCAGAGCTTATCGGGATGCCCCTCCGTCACCGATTCGCTGGTGAAAAAGCTCTTGGGTGTGTTCATGAAACTGGTCAAGGTCGTTTCCCCCTGATATGGATAGATGGTGCCTGAGGCGGCCTGAGCGCCCCGTGTGCCCGCGAGGGGTTGAAACCCCCTCGCTCGGAACAGAAACCCCTCCGGGCTGTTCCCCCCTCTCTAGCTTTGCTGGAAAGAGGGTGAGGGGGTGGGGCTAGGTTCCCGATTGCCAATCAGCCAGATATTTCTGTTGCACGTCGGTCAGGTGATCGATGCTGATGCCCATCGAGGCAAGCTTGAGATAGGCGATCTCGCGGTCGAGTTCGGCGGGCAGTGTGATGACTTGCGGCGGGTACTCTTTGGCATGCTTCCACATGAATTCCGAGCCGAGCGCCTGGTTGGCGAAGCTCATATCCATCACGCTCGCCGGATGGCCCTCGGCGGCGGAAAGATTCACCAGGCGGCCTTCGGCCAGCAGGAAGACGGTGCGACCATTGCGCAGGTGATAGCCTTCCACGAAGTCGCGGGCGGTGAAGTGACCGGTGGAAAGGTCGGTCAGCGCCGCGATGTTGATCTCGTCGTTGAAGTGGCCGGAGTTGGCGATGATCGCGCCGTCTTTCAACCGTTCGATGTGATGGCGGTCGATGACGTTGATGTCGCCGGTGACGGTGATGAAGATATCCCCGATGGGCGCGGCGTCGAGCATCGGCATGACGCGGAAGCCGTCCATCACGGCTTCGATGGCGCGGATGGGATCGACCTCGGTGACGATGACATTTGCCCCCATGCCCCTCGCCCGCGAGGCCACGCCCTTGCCGCACCAGCCATAGCCGGCGACCACCACGTTGCGCCCGGCGATGAGGATGTTGGTGCTGCGGATGACGGCGTCGAGCGTGCTCTGGCCGGTGCCATAGCGGTTGTCGAAGAGGTGCTTGGTGTCGGACTCGTTCACCGCCAGCACGGGGAAGCGCAACGCGCCGTCGCGCACCATGTTGTGCAGGCGAATGACGCCGGTGGTCGTCTCTTCCATGCCACCGATGACATCTTCGATCAGATCCGGGCGGTCTTTGTGCAGCGTGTTCACCAGGTCGCAGCCGTCATCCATCGTCAGTTGCGGGCGATGGTCCAGCGCGGCGTGGATGTGGCGATAATAGGTCTGCTCGTCCTCGCCCTTGATGGCGAAGGTGGGGATGCCCTCGTTGACCACCAGCGACGCCGCCACGTCATCCTGGGTGGAAAGGGGATTGCTGGCGCACAGGACGAGATCCGCCCCCGCTGCCTTGAGAGTGATGGCGAGGTTCGCCGTTTCGGTGGTGATGTGCAGGCAGCCGGAAATGCGCACGCCTTCCAGCGGGCGCTCTTTGGCGAAGCGCTCGCGGATCAGTCGCAGCACGGGCATATCCCGCGCCGCCCATTCGATGCGCGCCTTGCCGCGCGGTGCCAGGGCGATATCCTTCACGTCGCCGTTGGTCGAGATCATGTTTTGTTGCTCCTTTGGTAATTCCTCTATATGATGAATCAGCAATGGGGACAAGGATAAGGACGAGACACGAAGAACGCGAAGACAGCGAAGTCCACGAAGGATTTGAGAGAACGTTAGACGAGAGGGGCGAGCATCATCAGCGTCGTTCCTTACGACCCCCCCTGGCATCGCGTCAGTGGGGGCAATCCCTTGTGATGGCTCTGTTCCTGCTCGCAGCGGCCCTTCTATCCATCTGCGCGTCCTTCATTTCCTTCGTGTTCTTCGTGTCTCGTCCTCTTCTCATCCCTACACTCCTGCTTCGATGTGGGTATATGACACCAGTTGCTGGTAGCGCGCCGCGATGTCTTGCTGGGTGAGCGTGGCGAACCGCTCCACACCGAAAGCTTCGCAGGCGAACGCGCCCATGATGTTGCCGTGCAGCAGCGCCCGGCGGAAATCCGTCGGGGTGAGGTCGCGCCCGCCGGCCAGCACCGCCGCCACATGGCCCAGGAAGCCGCCCGCGAAGGCGTCGCCTGCCCCGGTGGGATCGATCACGTCGTCCAGCGGGAAGGCCGGCGCGGCGAAATAATTCCCGGCGCGGTCGATGAGCAGCGCGCCATAGCTGCCCAGCTTGATGACAATGATCTGTGGCCCCAGAGAAAGCACGCTCTGCGCGGCTTTGCGCAGATTCGCTACCCCGGCGAACTGGCGCAACTCATCTTCCGCCATGAAGACAATATCGACCATGCCCAGCACGCGAGTGAGGTCTTCCCGCGCGCTGGTGATCCAGAAGTTCATCGAATCCAGCGCCCGCACGCGCGCTTGTGGCAGTTGCTCGATGACTTTTTGCTGCACGGTCGGTTGCAGATTGGCGAGGAAGAGCACCGAGGTATGGTGATACGCTGCCGGCACTTTGGGATCAAACGTTGCCAGCACGCCAAGCTCGGTATACAGCGTGTCGCGCGTATTGAAATCCAGGTGATATTCGCCGCCCCAGCGAAAATTGGGGCCGTCGCCCACCTCAACGCCGGCGAGATCGATACCCCGCGCGCGCAACGGGTCAAGACTCGCGGGGGGAAGATCGTTTCCCACGACAGCGATGAGATTGACGGGCTGATAGTTCCCTGCCGCCAGCGCGAAATACGCTGCCGACCCGCCCAAAATGTTGTCGGCTCTGCCGAATGGGGTGACGATGGTATCAATGCCGATCGTCCCCACGACGGTGATGCTCACGCGCTTCCTTCCCTTGCTTGCGAAATATCTCCATAGCGGTCCGTAGTACAAAGGTCATGGGCCTTCTTGCGCAATCTGACAAGAAGGTGTACGCTCGTCCCATCGGTTCGGCGCACAGTCCATAAAAAAAGACTTCTTTTGAGAGAAGTCGCATCGCACACGTTACCGTACCGACGCGCATCTCTCAGAACGTCCAATCCTCTGGTCTGGCACTTCTTGTTGTAAGGAGAGGATTGAAATTCTGTAGGACTTAGCACCAACACGAACGGCGTGCCGCTCGCTGGTTGCCGGGCTTCGCAGGGCCAGTCCCTCCACCCGTCTTGATGCGCTGCCCTGAGCCGGGCCGGCTATGCAGTTGTTGTGCTGATGATACCACAAGGCAATGCAACCGCGCAACCATTCTGGCTAGTGGCATTGGAAAGAACGTATGGATGTGTTAGCATAGCGGGCGTGATACATCCATTGTCCGGTTAACATCGTGTTACCGCTATGTTTCTGCTCCGTTCCATTATCGGGAAAGGCACTCATGATCTCATCCACTGGGCTTCATGCGTGCTCGCTGACCCTTTCCCGGTCAACAGCCTGCCGGCAGGGCAATTGTGCTGGGGGCTGCGGTGGAACGGTGCGTGGATGACAGCCACGCGCTGACGTCAAAGGGGCAACCACCGCATGGCTATGGCAGAGTTAGAGAGCACGTGGTCCTTCGAGCGGATCTACGACGAGTTCAAAACTCCCATCTACAACTATATCTATCATCTGGTGGGCAACCGCGAACAGGCTGACGATCTGACGCAGGATACGTTCTTGAAGGCTTTCAAGGCGCTGCCGAAGATGGATGCTTCGCTCAAGCTTTCCGCGTGGCTCTATCGCATCGCCACCAACACAGCCTATGATGCGCTGCGCCGTCGCAAGCTCATTTCGTGGCTTCCCTGGCAAGAGCTGGACCACGAACCAGCGGATCTGGAGAGCGCGGACCCCCAGGAGACTATCGAGACGACGGAGTTGGTACGCCAGGCGCTGGGGCACATGCCCCAGACCTATCGCGCCGCGCTGCTGCTTTATACCCAGCAGGGGTTTTCGTATGCCGAGATCGCGCAGACGCTGGGCATCGCGGAAAGCGGCGTGAAGATGTACCTGTCGCGCGCCCGGCAGTCTTTCCGCGAGCATTATCGCGCGGCGGAAACCGGCAAGCCTCGCCCGACACGGGGCGTGTCTCGATGAGTTCACGATAAGGAGGCGGCACACCAACAGCCCGGTGAATGGCGGCTGTTGAATGCGCTGGCGAAGTTATGACGTGCGAGTGGGTCGAAGAACAACTGAGCGCCTATCATGACGGCATGCTCGATGCCGCTACCACTGAGCAAGTGCGCGCGCACCTGGCAACGTGCGAGCGCTGCTCTGCCGTTCTTGCTGACTATGCCCGCTTCGATCACGTCCTGGCGCATTTGCCGCGTTACACCCCCGCCCCCGAACTGCGTGACCGCATCTTCTCTTCGCCCGCCTTCCGCGAGATCGTGCGCGGCTCGCCGGATGCTGCCTCTCCATCCGCTCCCGCTGCGCCGCAAGCGCCCGTGTCTTCTGCTCGGCTGCTGCCCCATGCCGCGCGTGTCTGGCTCACTGTCCTTGCGCTCATCATCGTCGTTTCCGGCGGCACCATTGCCCTCCAGGGCATCATGGCGGCGCGCAACACCGGCCCCGTTTATGCCGCCTGCCCCCAGGCGCTCAGCGCCGGACCGCGCCTGGTCTATCGCGTGGAAAATCATCTCTTCAGCAACAGCGATAAGCTCATCTGCGAAGCGCGCACCCAGGCCGGCGCGCTCTGGCAGGTCAGCCCCGACGGCCAATGGATCGCCTATACCGACGCCACCACCAACACCTTGCGCCTGGTGCGCTCAGACGCGATGGGTGATCATGAGGTTGATTCCAGCGCCAGCGCCATTGTTGCGCTCAGTTGGTCGCCTGACAGCCAAAATCTGCTGATCGTCAAACGCGGCGGCTTGGGTGGAAACAGCCTGCCCGTTTATCACCTCGGCGTGCGGGATCGCAGCCCGACGCTGATAGCAGAAGGCGTTGCCGCCCAGTTGGAAGACGGTCCGGTGTTTTCGCCGGACGGCCAATCCGTTGCGGTGGCATTTGGCACGCCCGATGGCCGCAACCATTCCATCATGGTGCTTGGCACGCGCGCCTCATATCTGCAAAATACCGCCACTACGGCGCGCGAAAACACCGGCTTGCTCTCCGCAAATGCCGTGATATCAGATCTCGCGTGGACGGCAGGCGTGGATCCGCGCCTCACCTGGCGCGCGGGCGAGATCGACGCCATCGCGCGCAGCGCAATCTCCACGCAAGGCACGGAACAGAGCAACGCGACGGTGCTGGCAAAGGGCGCTTTCACGGCTGCGGCTTTCTCGCCCGCCGGTGGAAAATGGGCGATTGCCACCGCCGACGGCACCATCATTCAAGTTGATGCCGCCACGCAGCAGCAAACCCCGCTGGCGCACCTCGGTTCCGTCACATCCCTGGCATGGTCGCCGGATGGCAGACGCATCGCCGCTGCCAGCAACGGCACGCTCTGGCTGGTCTCGGCGACGGGCGCAACAAAAGCTGGTGCCATCGACGCCGGCAGCAACCCCACGTGGAGCAGCGACAGCGCGCGCCTCGCCTTTGAAAGCGCGGGCGTCGCCCAGGTGTATGATCTCGACACAGGCAAGGCGCATGCGGCACAAGCAGCAAGCGTCGGCAGCATCACCGGCATGGCCTGGTCGCTGGAGAATAGCCGGCTTGCCATCTGGGGCAGCCAGGGCATTGTGCTGGATGACGCCACCGGCACGACGCTCGTCACATTGAGCAGCCCCCCTGCTGAACCGCCGCAGTGGTCGCGGGTGTGACCCACATCACAATCATCGATCTCCTCTTGTCAGCGCCGCCTTCTGGGCATATCCTGCCAGCATGAGGGCGGCGCGTCGTTGTGTCGCCTGTCGCGTTCCAGAAGTCGTGCCGGGAAACGAGCAAGAATGCTTCGTTTCATCACGAAAGGATGACACCGTATGGTCCAGATTGTTTCCCCACCACCGCGAACATCAGGAGTTGAACGTCGCCAGAGCTATTCCTGGTGGCAGCAGATACGCGCCAACCTGTA
This sequence comes from Pseudomonadota bacterium, assembly GCA_021323815.1. GTDB lineage: Bacteria > Chloroflexota > Ktedonobacteria > Ktedonobacterales > JACDGC01 > JAJPKG01. Next base: position 8,159 of record JAJPKG010000167.1, on the reverse strand, counting down.
CGATGTCGAAACATCTATCGCCATCGCGCTGCTGGCCATCATCCTCATCGTCAACGTCATCTATAACCTTTCAAAAGGCCCGCGCGACCTCACCGATCTCGTCTTCAAGACGCTGGAATATCTGGATTTGCAGGCGTTCTCGAACGTGGTGGATAACGCCGGGCGGCTGATCCTGATCTTCAATATCCTGTTTTATGTGCTGTTCGCGCAAAATGTGCTGGATATCGTGCAGTCCATCGTGCGGCGCAGGCCGGAGGCGCGGCAGGTGGGGCTGGCGCAGACGATGCGCGATCACGTGATTGTCTGTGGGCTGGGGCGCATCGGCTATCGCATCATCACGCGCCTGGCCGCTGGCGGCTATCACGCGGTGGTGATTGAACAAAACCCCGGCAGTGAATTCGCGCATCGCGTGGCGGATCTGCGCATTCCCATCATTCAGGGCGATGCGCGCGAGCGGGCCACGCTGGAACGCGCCGGGGTGCGCCGGGCCTGCGCCGTCATCGCCTGCATCGACGGCGACCTGGTGAATCTGGAGATCGCTGTCGCTGCCCGCAATGCGAATCCCAATGTGCGCGTGATCTTGCGCGCTTTTGGCGAGGATTTCGACCGGGGATTTGAGCGCAGTTTCGGCGCAAACACGGCCTTCAGTCATTCGCGTCTGGCCGCGCCCACGCTCAGCGCGGCAGCGGTGACGCGCAACCTGGAACACGTGCTGCCCGTTGGCGGGACGCTGGTAGGTGTCACCCAGGCCGTCTTGCCCAAAGGCACCGATGTCGCCGCCGTTGAAGCGCAATACAGTGTGCGCGCGCTCGATCAGCAGGTGCCGGGCGATGCGGGCAAGACCCGCGTGACGTTGTTCGGAACCATCCCTGCCATCGTGCGGCTGAATCAGGATGCCGGCGGTGCTCCGGTGCGCGGCGACGGGACGATCATCATCTGCGGCCTGGGCAAAGTGGGGTATCGCGCCGTGCGGCTGCTGCATGCCCTGCGCAACCAGATGAACCCGCCCCTCAAGATCGTGGTGATTCACCGCGACGACGAAGGGCTGCTCACCGTGCCGGTTGAGGGAGTGCGGGCGAACGACCTGGCGCTGATCGACCGGGGCGCGGGACGCTCCTTCACCAAGATGATCAGCGATCTCACGGACGTGCAGATCGTGTTGGGCGACGCGCGCGATCCTGACCTGCTGCGCAGCGCCGGCATCGAACGGGCCAGCGCGGTGCTGGCGATCACCTCAGACGACGAGGTGAATGTGCAGATCGGCTTGGAAGCGCGCAACATCCGCGACGACATTCACGTGGTGCTGCGCGTCTTCAGCGAATCGCTGGCCGAGACATTGGGGGACCTTTTTGGCATCCACACGGCGTATAGCACGTCGAATCTGGCCAGCCCGACGATGGCTGCTGCTGCGGTGGTGGCCGGCGTCAGCGAGGCATTCGTCGCCGGCGATACGATGTTTGGGCGCGAAGATTTCTCCGTGACCGCCGGTCATTTCCTGGCCGGTGCTACGCCCGCGCGCATCCGCAAAGAGCGCGGCGCGGTGGTGCTGGCCGTGCAGCGCGGGGCCGATCTCACCGTGCTGCCTCCCGATGATTTCAGCATCCAGCCCGGCGACCGCGCGACGCTGGTGGCTGGCTTGCGCGCACTGGCGCGGCTGCGCTGATCATTCGCTATGTGACGGTTATCGTATAGGTCTGCTCGGCGGCAATCGCCGGGCAGGCACTATCAGGTGCGCAGACCAGGCCCCCGGCAAAGCTCAGTTTCGCAGACGCCGTTTCTCGGTGAAATGTTCCGTGAGGTTTTGAGCCGCCAAGTGGGGGATTGCTTCATAGCCCATTTGCCGTGCAGGGGAACAACTCTTGGGTTTGTGCGTCATAGTGATCACAGAGGAAAAACTTTTCGCGCCGGTCATTCTCCGGCAGGAGCGATCCCTATGAGGCCACACAAACCCGTCATCGTCATGCCGGGCGCGCACGACCTGCACACCGTTCATCGCGCGCTCAAACGCATTCCCAGCCAGGAAGTGGCGCTGGTGTTGCCGGCTTCCACGCCGGATCTCGCGGCGGTGGCCGGGCTGGATCAGGTGTTGGCGTGGGCCGCCGAGCAAGGCAAGGATGTCACCCTGATCGGCGGCAGCCCGCAAGCGCGCGCCGAAGCGGTGCTGCGCGGTCTGCGCGTCGCCACGTCCGTCGATGCCTGGGAAGCCTGGCTGGCGATGGCGAAAAACGCGGCAGCCGAACTGAGCCAGCGCATTCAGTCGCACGGCGACGAACCCGGCTGGCGTGTTTTGCATCCCGCGCAAGCAGCAGACGAAGGTGACGTGCCGGCCTATCTCACGGCGCTGCACGACCACCTGGATGCTCCCTATGCCGCGAGTGACGGCATCCCCGCCGACGAACGCTACGAAGATGCGATCATCGCCTTGATCTGGCAAACCGGCAAGCTCAGCGGCGAGATCCCCATGATTGACGGATAGCTTCTTTTCCCTGGCGCTCCGGCTTTCCCGGCTGGTAAGATATAACCGTCGTCATGCTCAGCCGGGAAAGGAAGAACCAAACAGCGATGAGCCAGGATGTTACGCGGCGCAAGATCGAACATGTCACGGTGGCGCTCGGTCACGACCTGACCGCGCCCCAGGCGGCGTCGTGGGCGGATATTCGCCTGATTCACCAGGCGCTGCCCGAAGTGGATCTCGATGACATTGACACCGGCACGGATTTCCTGGGCAAGTGGCTGCGCGCCCCCATCTTCATCTCGTCGCTGACGGGTGGCCACGCGGATGTCGCTACCATCAACGCACGGCTGGCGCGCGCGGCGGAACACTTTGGCCTGGCGATGGGCGTGGGCAGCCAGCGCGCGGCGCTCGTTGCGCCGGAACTTGCCGGCACCTATGCCGTCGTGCGTGAGCAAGCTCCCAACGCTTTGCTCATCGCCAACATCGGCGCGCCGCAGCTCATTCCCCAGGCGCGCAAAGCGCCCTTCACCTCAGCCGACGCCCAGCGCGCCATTGAGATGATCCAGGCCGACGCGCTGGCCATTCACCTGAATTACCTGCAAGAGGCGGCACAGCCTGAGGGCGACCGCAAAGCGAAAGGCGCGCTGGCCGCGCTGGGGCGGATCGCCGCTGAGGTGCGCGTGCCGGTCATCGCCAAAGAGACCGGTGCTGGCATGAGCCGCGAGCAGGCGCTGAAATTGCGCGATGCAGGGGTGAGCGCCATTGATGTGGGCGGCGCGGGCGGCAGCAGCATGGCCGCGATGGAAGCGGTGCGCGCCGAGCAGCGTGGAGACGCGCAAACGCGCGCCATCGGGGAGGTTTTCCGCGATTGGGGCATTCCCACGCCCATCAGCGTGATCGAAGCGGGGGAAGCACATCTGCCCCTCATCGCCACCGGAGGGGTGAGATCCGGCCTGGATGCTGCGCGTGCCATCGCGCTCGGCGCGACGCTGGTGGGCGTGGGGTTCCCCATGCTCAAAGCCGCCAGCGAAGGCGACGATGCGGTTGACGCCTTCATCAGCGGCTTCCTGAATGAATTGCGCGTGGCCATGCAATTGACCGGCGCTGCCACGCTCGCCGCACTGCGCCGGGTGCCGCTGATCGTCGGCGGCGCGACGCGCGCCTGGCTGGAACTGCGCGGCTATGATGACCACCTGCGGGCGCTCGCGCGGCGGGGATGAGGTGTTACGATCCGCCGGCGGCTCCCAGCAATTGTTGCAGCTCGCTCACCGGCACCGGGAAGGGAACATCCAGGCCGACAACTTTCACGGTGGCACTGTCGATCTGCGCCGGGGTGGTGGTAGTGGGATAGAGCACCACCATCTGTGCCGGCGTGTTCTTGAAATTGGCGAAATCCATCGCCAGGCCGATGGTCGCCGACGCGCCGTCTTTCGCGGGGGCGATCGCTTGCAGGTGACAGCCGCCGAACGCGCCGGCATATTGCAATGTCCCCTGCATATCCGTCTTGAAGGTGGCTGCCTGCCCCACGCTCTGCTGCTCATCGCTGGAAAGCAGTTGATAGGCAGCATCAAGCTGGTTGGTCTGGATGTCGTTGCAATAGCGCAAGACAGTGGCAAACGGCACCAGGGCATCATCCGGCGCTTGCGAGAGCTTCCACGCGCTCCCGCTCTGCGCGAATTGCCAGGTATAGCTCGCCGCGCCGGTTTTTGCGCGCGTCACCGTCGCCGCCAGCGTGGCGGATGTGCCGCTCTGGCTCGTCGTGGTCTTGCCGAAGCTGCACGCCGTCACGTTGCCGCGCGCCGCGTCTTCCGCCTGCGCCGCCGCCGGATACACCGCTTGCGGGATCTGCGCCTGCACATTCTGCGCGAAATTGCCATATGCCTTGCTATAATTTTGCGCCTTGATCGCCTGGCAATAGGCCTGCGCAACATCCAGCGGAGATGCTGCATTGGTGGCGCGTTGCACGGCCAGCGCGATGCCCCCGATCAGCGCCAGCGCGACCACCACACCGCCGGCAATGAGCGCAATGCGTCGCAGATCCCGCCTGCCCATGATGTTGCCCTTTGGCGGCGGGGGCGGCGCGTCGGTGATCACAAATGGCGCGGCATCTTGCGCGACGGTGGGGGCGTCTTGCCCAAATGCCGGAGCATCGTCAAAATGCGAAGAATCCATACCCATGAGTGAAAAATGCTCCCTCTCGCATGCCACTGCGCGCCGGCTTGTCCTCATGTCGTCACAGTGCCGCCGTCGGCAGCAAGGGGAAAGCGCCCGCGCAGGGGATCGTCAGATCATGCTGAGCGTACTCCCTAGCTGACGCGTGGGGCTATGGCTTGCGCCACCATCCCGTTATGGGAAACGTCACACTCCCGCCGCGCACTCCGCACTTTTTGGCGAGCACTCGCATAATGGAAAGGGGATGCGGTCTCCCTCATTTTGGAAAAACGAGAGCGGCGTGATGCGACTGAGCACATATTGGCGCGCGTGGCTGAGCGTGATGAGCATGATGGTGGCGCTGGCAGGTTGCGGGAATAACACCGCAGCTTCCACTCCCGCTGCGACGGCACCGCCCGCTGCTTCCGGCACGCCTGCGGCCACATGGGGCGCGCAGCCCTGCCCCAGCGGCGTCAGCCCCGCGTTTTATAGCACGCTGCTCAACCTCACGCCGGACCGGCATGTTGAAACGCTCAAGTGCGCCGATTTTGAGCATGACGGCACCCTGGAAGTGTTGCTCGGCGTGCGCGCTGATGGCTCTGGGGCAATCCTGGATGTCTATCTGTACACCCTCCCCCAAAATAACACCGCCACCCAGCTTTACTATGATCTCGGATTATATGGCGGCAGCGTGGATGTCTCGCGCCAGAGCACCATCCTCATGCGTTCGGTTGACAGCATGGATTGCATCAACGCAGGTGCCGCTTCAAACGCCGCGCTGCAAGCCACGTGGAGCCAGGAGATCGGCTGGAACGGCAGCAGCTTCGCGCCGCAGGTCTTTCCCGGCATCTATCCCGATCAGACGCGCTATGACGCCGAAGAGGCGCAAGCCCAGGTTGACGCCGGCAAGGTCATGGCTGCCACGCCCGTCGCCGTCGTCAATGATTTTTTCACCAAACTGCTGCGCTACCCCGCACCCGACCCTGCCGCCGCGCTGCTGAACAGCGACGGCACAACCGCTCAGGTGCGTGCCTTTGGTTTCACTGTGGACCTGCAACGCCTGATCTCCACCGCGAACAACGGCATCTGGGAGATCACCGGCGTGGAAGCACAGCCGAACCTCGGCGCGCTGACGGCCCCCGCGCCGCTGGCCCAGGTCCGCAGCCCGTTCGCCATCAGCGGATCTGGCCGCGCGCCCGGCGGGGCATTCACCGCGACGGTGCGCGATCACGCGCGCTGCCCCATCGGCCACGTCAGCATCCCCGGCCCGCCGGAAAGCAGCCTGCTCACCGGCTCCCTCGCCTACACGGCTGATCCCGGCGTTGTTGTGCCGACCGACCAGGGCACGCTGGCGGGTAGTGCGTTTCAGGAAGGCACGCTGTGGCTCACGCAGACGAAGCCCGACGGCACCCTGGCCGCGTTGCAGGTCGTGAAAGTGCTGCTGGGCTGAGGCGCGAGTTGCACACAAGGGTGAGAAGCCGCTACGATCAGAGCACACGGTTTTCGTCGCTGTGCGGCCAGGCTGGATTGGAGGGATAATCGCATGCTTCAGGGAATTGATCATGTTGTCATCGTCGTGCGCGATCTCGCCCAGGCAACGGAAGATTATACGCAGCTTGGCTTCACCGTCACCCCCGGCGGCGAGCATGCCGACGGCGCGACGCACAACGCGCTCATCAGTTTCGCCGATGGCACTTATCTGGAATTGATCGCCTTTAAAGAGCCGGATCGCGCGCAAGCCCATCCCTGGTGGCCGCGCCTTTCCGCAGGCGAAGGATTAGCTGATTTCGCCTTGCGCTCGAACAACCTGGCCGCCGACGCGCAGGCGTGGCAGTCACACGGACTGCACCTGCAAGGTCCGGCTGACGGCGGGCGGCAGCGCCCCGATGGGCAGCGATTGGAATGGCGCACAGTGCGCTTCATGGATTATCCCGCCCTGCCGTTCGTCATTCAAGATCTGACGCCCCGCGAGTGGCGCGTTCCCGGCGGCGACGCGACCAAACACACTCTGCCGGTGACGGGCATCGTCGGCGTGACCGTCGCCACCAGCCGGCTCGCGCCCGTCTCGCACGCCTATGCCGCGCTGCTGGGCAATGCCATTGCGCACGACCCCACCACCAACGTCTATGCGATGGGCGGCCAGTGGATTATGCTGGCCGATGGCGCGGCGGACCCAAAGGGCGAAGTTTCCGCCTATCTGGCGCGTTTCGGTGACGAACCGTTCTCGGTCGCACTCAAAACCGAGGATGCCGTCAGCGAGATTGTGGGGTTCGATGATCTGGCGCTGACGCATGGCGCGCGGTTCACGTTGCTGACGTAGAGGTGAACGCCTCATCTACCACCGCCGCGACGTTGATCTCCACCGGCTCGCCGTCGTCGCAACTGAGCCACAGCAGATATTCGTGGTTGCCGTCGCGGCCCGTGATGGGCGAGGCCACCAGCCCACGCGGCGCGCACTGCGGCAGGTGTGTGGCAATCCAGGCGAGCAGATCGCCCAGCACGCGGCGATGCACGGCGGGATCGCGAATGATGCCGTTGCCGCGATCCACCTCGCGCTTGCCGGCCTCGAACTGCGGCTTCACCAGCGCGACGATCCACGCGCCATGTTGCAGCAGCGCGACCAGTGGCGGCAGCACCAGCCGCAGCGAAATGAACGAGACATCCACCACCGCGCAATCACCCAGCACGCCGTCAGGCAATGATGCCAGCGAGCGAATATTGGTGCGATCCATCACCACCACGCGCGGATCTTCCCGCAGCTTCCAGGCGAGCTGTCCCTGGCCCACGTCGATGGCATAGACGCGCGCCGCGCCGCGTTGCAGCAACACATCGGTGAAGCCGCCGGTGGACGCGCCGACATCCAGCGCCGTCAGGCCGGCGGGATCGAGAGGGAAGGCGTCGAGGGCGCGTTCCAGTTTCAGCGCGCCCCGGCTGGCATAGCGCAGTTCGGACGCGGGCGCGGCGAGGGTGATTTCCGCGTCGGTGGGGACGCGCATGCCCGGCTTGTCGGCCAGTTGCCCGGCCACGCGCACCTGCCCGGCCATGATGATCGCCTGAGCTTTCTCGCGCGAGGGAGCCAGCCCGGCGGCGACCACCAGCACGTCCAGCCGCTCGCGTGGGGATTTGGGCGGGCGAGCGGGATGGGTCATGCCTGGGTGGGGGAATTGAGGATGTGCGGCGCGGCACTGAGACGCTCGCGCACCTCGGCCCGCTGTGAATATTCAAAGCGCATGCACGTGCTGTCGCTGGTGGTCGTGAAATGCTGGTTTTCATGCCCGCACATGCCGCGCGCATAATTCTCCAGGCCGGGTTTATAAAATTTGCAGCGACCGCAGCGATTTTCCGGCGTGGCGGTGGTATCAGCCAGGCGCAGCAGCCCCAGCATCAGCGGCGCGGCGCACATGGCGATGAACAGACCGCCGATGGGGGTGAGCGAATCGGTGAGGGCGTGCGCGCCGCGCCCCAGCGCGATGATGCCGACCGCCAGCATGATGATCCCTGCCAGTGCCAGCGCCGCCGACGCGATGAACCAGGGAAGCACCTGCCGCGCGCG
>JAJPKG010000001.1 GCA_021323815.1 Pseudomonadota bacterium | reverse complement strand
AGCGCCGTTATAACCTGGCGCGAAGCCACATGAATGCCGGAGAGCTGCTTCCGGCGGTCGAGATATTGCAGGCGTTGATTGCGGAAGACGCCGAACAGATCCGCTATCATCAGCACCTGTTCCGGTGCCTCCATGCGCGCGGGCGCTATCGCGCGTGCGAACGCTTGCTCGACCGGCTGGATGCTGCGTGTCCCGAGATGGCACGCCGGGCCCAGGCAGAACTTAAGCGACGGCGCGAGGCCGACGTTGAGACGAGCGAGCGCAAGGACGGTGCCGCGCGGCGTGAGATGTTTGAGCGGCGGCGGTTGTTCGAGAAAGCGACTGGCTTCGTCGGTGAGCGGATGCTGATGCGCTGCTCCTTGCTGCTGTCCCGGCGCAAGGCGGCAGATCAGGAACAGGCTCGGCGATTGCTGGATCAAATGGCGTCCCGGCGGCGAATGCGTGGGGCTATGTCGCTGTTCCTGGCGGAGGGATATGCGCGACTGCGGGAGGACGAGACGGCACTGGAGCTTGTCCGCGTTAGCCTGCGCCGCGATCGCGATGACTGGAACGCGCTGGCGCTGGAGGCGCGGCTGCACGCTCGCGCCCGGCGGTGGCAAGAGGCGGCAAATGCCGCAATCAAATCGCTGTCGCTGGTCTATCTTCAGCCGGCATTGCATCGTTTGCTCGGGCTGGCGCTGATCCGGCTTGGCGATCTTCCCGGGGCCGAGCGCGAGCTGCGCGTGGCGCTGGCCCAGGCGCCCGGGATGGTGGCGGCCCATGACTCACTGGCGGCGCTGTTGCGGCGCGATCCCGCGCGGATTGGTGAAGCGAGCGTCTATATGGCTCGAGCGGAGTTGCTGCGATCACGGCGGAAGCAGACAGCACCGCGGGCAGAAAATGAAAGCGCGCCGGCCACCCCTGCCCTTTTTTCCCGCGATGCGCCGGTGGCAGCGGACCCAAGCCGGGTGATCACCGTGGTGAGCGGCCTGCCCCGATCGGGTACATCGATGATGATGCGGATGCTGGCGGCGGGTGGCATGGCGGTGCTGGCGGACGATGCCCGGGCAGCGGATGATAGCAATCCGCTCGGGTATTTCGAGCATTCAAAGACGCTGTTGCTGGCAAGCGATTGCGCGTGGCTGGACCAGGCGCGCGGGAAGGCGGTGAAGATCGTGGCACCGCTGTTGCCGTTGTTGCCGAGATCCGAGCAGTACCGGATCATCTTTATGCGGCGCGATCTGCGGCATGTGATTGCGTCGCAGCGGGCCATGTTGGCACGGTTGCATCGCGAGGGCGCGCGGCTGAGCGACGGGGCGCTGATGCGGGCCTATACCGGACAGCTCGTGCGGGCGCAGGCATGGCTGGAACGACGGACCGATATTCCCACTTTGTCGGTTGCCTACGACGAGGCGATCGGAAATCCAGCGAGGGTGGCGGACCGGTTGCTTGCGTTCGTGGGCGGCGGGTTCGACGTGCGGGCGGCGGCGGAGGCGGTGGACCCGTCGTTGCGGCACCAGGGAGACGAGGGTTTGGGCGGATCAATGCATCCGCGTCGCCAGGTTGGCTAAAATCCAGATTGTTCCACCTGCCATGAAGAACAAGAGCAGGCTGGAAAACAGAATGAGCTGCAGGTCATTCATGTTCTGCCGCGGCGGATCGATATGCAGGAAGCAGCGGAAATGCACAAGCGCCTGCACGATCGCCAGTCCGCCGATGACCAGATAAAGCCCGTGGATCGGCATCGCCGACCAGTAAACCAGCCCGAACGGGACCAGGGTCAGGGCCAGCGCCAGACCGTACCCCAGTGCGTAGGTGCGAAGTTCGTGCTTGTATTCCGCTGCTGTGGTGCCGGTCGAATTGTCGTTCACGCAAGCCCTCCCAGATAGACGATGGAGAAGATCGCGATCCACACGATATCCAGAAAATGCCAGAAGACACCCAGCCGAAGCAGCCCCAGCTTCACCTCCCGGTCGATGCCGAAGATCAGCATCTGGGCGATGATGGCGAGCATCCACACACACCCGGTGGTTACGTGCAACCCGTGCAACGGGACAAGCGCGAAGAACGATGAAAGAAAGCCGCTGCGTGTCGGGCCTCCCCCCTTGGCGAACATCGACAGGAAATCGTGAATCTCGAGCGCCAGGAAACCCGCTGCCAGGCACAGCGTGATGCCCAGCCAGGTCAGCAACGGGCCGCGCCGCTGATCATGCTTCAACGAAACCGAGGCCATGCCGAAGGTGAAGCTGCTGGTGAGCAGCAGAAAAGTCTCACCGAAGATGCTGCGGATATCGAACAGATCGTGCGGGCCGGGCCCTCCCGCGGTCGCGGTGCGCATGGAAACATAGGTTGCGAACAGTACGCCGAAGATGATGGCGTCGCTCATCAAAAACACCCAAAAGCCGAACACCATCTCTTCGGCCGGAATATCGGTCTCGGCATGCGCCGGTCCGAGATTGATCCCGGGGTGTCTGCGGACTGCGTCGTTCACTCGGCGGCTTCCAGATGAGCGGCGAGGCCGGTGTTCCCGGAGGTTACTTCCTGGCTGCGCGGAATCGGTCGGGTGGCGGCCACTGCATCGAGCCAGCGCAGATGGGTCCGCGCCACTTCCAGTGGGGGAATGGTTCGCTCGACATCCCGGACGAAGCCGCGGCCGATTGCCGCAGCGACGGAAATCACGAAGCCCAGCGCCACCATCCACCACATGTACCAAACCAGGCCAAACGCCATGAACCCGCTACTGAGGCAAACGATGATGCCCATCGCGCTGTTCTTCGGCATACTGATGGCGCTGTACCCCAGGGGCGGCT
>JAJPKG010000141.1 GCA_021323815.1 Pseudomonadota bacterium | reverse complement strand
TCTATCGCCGCATTACGCCGCTGCGGCTGAATCCCGCGCTGGCGGTGGTGAACCAGCTCGCTCGCTGGGATCTCACGCCACGCGATATCCGGCGCGTCATCATCTCGCACTTCCACGCCGACCACATCGCTGGGCTGCGCGATTTTCCCCATGCCGCGTTCATCGCCACTCAGGCCGCTTATGACGGCATCCATGGCAAGCAGGGGATTGGTGCGCTGCGGCGTGGGTTCATCCCCGCGCTGCTGCCGGATGATTTCACTCAGCGCACCGAACTGCTGCCCGCCTTCGCGGGGGAAGATCTGCCCGGTCTCGGCGCGACGCATGATCTCTTCGGCGACGGCACGCTGCGACTGGTAGCGTTGCCCGGCCACGCGCGCGGGCAGATCGGCCTGCTGGCGCAAACGGCGCGAGGACCAGTGCTGTTTGCCGCCGACGGCTGCTGGCTGACACGCTCTATCGCAACCAACACGCCGCCGCATCCCATCACCAATCTGCTGGCGGATGATCCCAAAGCGGTACGGCGTACCATCAGCGGATTGCACGCCTTCGCCCAGGCACAACCGCATGTCATCATCATCCCCAGCCATTGTCCTGAAGCCTTTGCTCGCGAGGCACCGCGCTGGGCGTGAGAGCAAGCAACGAAAAAGGGGCGAGGCATACTGGGCGCGACGCATCGCGCTCCTGCGACACACGGCAACATCGTGATTCACTTTCAGGGGGAAAACAGCAATGATTCCAGTCAAAATCGCCGGGTTAGGCTATTACTTGCCGGAACGACGCGTCACCAATGCCGAGCTAGAGGCACGGCTGCACATTCCCCCCAATTGGATCGAACGGGCAACGGGAGTGCGGGAGCGACGCTATGTGACGGATGAAACGTCCGCTGGCATGGGCGCGGCGGCGGCGCGCATGGCGCTGGAACACGCCGGCATGGATCTGGGCAAAATCGACGCCATCATCGGCGCTTCCACCGGCCCGCAACAGATGATCCCCTGCACGGCGGCTTTGGTGCAGCGCGAGCTGGGCGCACCGGAAGGCAAGAGCGCCTGCTTCGATCTCAACGCCACCTGCCTGAGCTTCGCCTTCGCCCTGCACGCGACAGCGCATCTCATCGCCAGCGGAGCGTATCGCACCGTTCTCATCTATAGCAGCGAGATCAACTCGCCATCGCTGAATCCCCACGAGCGTGAGAGCGCCGTGCTGTTTGGGGACGCAGCGGCAGCGGCAGTGGTCACGCGCGCCGGACGCAAAGACAAAAGCGGCCTGTGGCACGCCGCCTTTGAGACCTATAGCAGCGGCGCGGACGCCACCGAGATTCGTGGCGGCGGCACGAAGCACCATCCCAACGACCCCGCCACCACGCCGGAGATGCACCTGTTCCACATGGACGGCCTTGCCGTTTTCCGCCAGGCCACCGTGCTGGTGGATAGCTTTCTGGAACGGTTTTTCGCGCGCCTGGGCTGGGAGCGCGGCGACGTGGATGCCGTTGTGCCGCATCAGGCCAGCCGGCATGCCGTCGAGCAATTGACGCGCCGTTACGGTTTTCGCGACGAACAGGTGGTGTGGGATCTCGCCGAGCGGGGCAATTGCGTCGGCGCATCACTCCCGCTGACATTGGCCGAGGCGGTGCATGGCGGGCGCATCAGGCGCGGCGACCGCGTGCTGCTGGTGGGCACCGGCGCGGGACTGACGCTGGGTGCGCTGGCGATCACCTATTAACCGTAAAGCCTGACGCAAAGAGGTGGTGCATGCAAAAGCGGGACAATTTTTCGGGCACGGGGAAACTTTAAACGAAATATGTTACAATATCGCCTAACGGGCGTTAAGTTCAGCAGAGGGAGATGGCTATGGCACGCATCTTGGTTGCTGATGATAACGAAGCGGTAGCCGAGATCATTCAGCAGAGCCTCGAACAATTCGGCTTTGAGGTCGTTCTCGCCCTGAATGGTCAGGACGCGCTGGAAATCGCCCTCAGCGGCATGGTTGATATCGCGTTGATCGATATCCTCATGCCGCCCGGCATCGACGGCATCGCGGTGTTACGCGCCATCCGCGAAGCGCACCTGCCGCGCCACCTGCCGGTTGTTTTGCTGACGGCGCTGCCGGGGCAAGACGAACGCGAGCGAGGAATGCAAGCCGGCGCGGATGCCTATTGCGTCAAACCCATGCGCATTGCTGAGATGGTGCCGCTGCTGCATTCCTTGCTGGGCGATGCGCCGCCCGCCCCGTAGCCCGTCTGTGGCAAGCTTGGCACAACACCGCTTTATCGATCCTCGTAGGTGACATCCATCGTAGGGAATGGCTATTCACGTCAGGCAAAGGAGGCTCCCACTGTGCAGCCTGTATTTGGACGACAGATTTTGATTGTCGAAGATGACAGCAAAGATCTCAACAAAGTGCGCATCCACCTGGAACGGAACGGATTTTCCGTCATTCCCGCAGAGACGGGGCACAAGGCGCTGGACATCATTTCGCGCACCCTGCCCGACCTGGCCCTGATAGATATCGATTTGCCGGATATGACCGGCTTCGATGTCTGCCGCAACCTGCGCCGCTATGCCGACATCCCAACGATCTTCATCACACAAGACGGCCATGAAGACACCAAAGTGATGGCCCTCGAAGAGTATGTCGAAGACTATCTGGTGAAACCGTTCAGCATGCGCGAGCTGGTGGCGCGCATGAATCGCTTGCTGCGCCGCTATGCAGGCCCCGCCGAAGAATCGCACGCCGAGATCATCGTGGATGATTACCTGCGCATCAACTTCACGCGCCATTGGGTGGAAGTGCGCAAGGGCAACGATCCCCTCAATCCCTATGTGCGCTATCCGCTGACCCCCACCGAGTCGCGCATCATGCATGTGCTCATCCGCAACGCCGGCCACGTCATGACCAATGAGTCTTTGCTGGCACGCGTGTGGACGGGCATGGAAGAAGCCTATCCCGAAGGGCTGCGCGTGCACGTCCGCCGGCTGCGCATGAAGGTCGAGCCGAATCCCTCACGACCCACCTACGTCGTGACCGAGCGCGGGCTGGGCTATCGCTTCGCCGCGCCGATTCGTGGGCAGGTGTTGGCGCATGTCACAGCCTGAACCGCCCCAGGAACCGGATGTCTTCAATGACACGCGCCATCTGTTCCATGAACTGCGCGGGCGGCTCATGGTCATCAGCAACGCGGTCGATCTGATACGCGCCGACAGATCACATCCCCTGTCGGCGCGCCAGGAAGCATGGCTGGACCAGATCTTGAAGACGACCATCGAGCTGGCGGAAACCCTTACCAGCACCGGCACACGCATGCTGGATACGCTGGCCCTGGCACCCTCAGGCACGCGCTTGATCTGGCGCGTACCCTGCCGCCAGGGCGAGCGCATTCTGGCGCGTGCCATTAACCGCACGCTGACAGAGATGCGCGCGGCTTATCCTTTGCATCAATTTCAGACCGCCATCATCGTCGCCGCACCCGGACAGCTTTCCGCCCTGCGGCACCTCTTCGCGGCGAAGGGCTGGCAGACGCGCCTGGCCACCTCGCCCGGCGATGTGCCCTTCCTGCTGGACCAGCAAAACGCTGAACTGATCGCGCTGGCCCCGCCGGCAGGCAGCGAAACCGAGTGGTGGCGGCGACTGCGCATTTTGCTGCAAAGCTACCGCGATCAACCGATCCTCATGCATCTGGAAGAAGCGCCGCCTTCCCCCAACAAGCAGGGCGACGGAGCGGGGAAATAACGCCGGGCATTCCTGTGCTGCACGCTGCGCGGGAGGAGCTTCGCATGAAGAGCACGAACGTGCCAGAACAGGGGCAGCACGAATTCCTCCTTTTCCTGCAATAGCATGACGAATCTCCCCTTTTCCCTTGTCGGCTACTTGTTTTCTTCAGGTTTACCAAGCAGCTTATCTAGCTCGCTTCGGCGCAAGTAGATTCTCGCGGCGCCGGGTAATATCCGCGATGGCTTCATATCACTAACGACTTGAGTCGTCAAGTCCGAAGTAAAGCAACTATTTCAGAAGAAAGCTCATTCTGTGCTATAGGAAAAGGGGCGTGCATCATGCTGTATCCCTTTTCCTATAGCATGAGAGGGAGGGCAAAAATGTGCTAAGACGATCGGCGAAATGCGTAAAGCAGAGCTTTTCTAGAGGAGCAAGAGATGAGTAGTCCTGATCCAGGGCACGAAATAATCGCAACCATCGAAGCGGTGAATCCCCTTGAAAAGCGGTGGCGGCTTTCAACTAACCAATTGTCTGCGAGTAGATAAAGTTGCGCTCTGGCTAGCGGGCATCGAGCCAAGTCGCGTGAAAGAGCAGTTTCGCACAAAAATTGAAGCCTATCAGGAAGAACTCGCCCCAGTTGCCATGCGCGTCTTCATGCGCGTCATGGGCATGCCTGTCGCACAGCCAGCCACCGCAGATCCCCGCATGGCCGCGCTGGCGGAGCAATATGATGTGTTGATGGCCGCCGCGACGTTCATCAACGAGCACATACGCGAACTGGCTGGCATGCCCGATCAGCTTGATCAAGCTGTGAAACTGCTGGAAGCACTGGCGGGTGATGTGCGGCAGTTGAAACGCGAGCAGACCATCTCACCAGCGCAAAAGCAATACATCAGCGAGGCCGTGCAACGCATCGTCGCCGACAGCGCGGGCAAGCCGGGCGAGATGAAGCAAAGCCAGGTGTATGCCGCCCTCTATCGTCACTTCCATGTGAGCAGTTATAGCGAGATTCCCAGCGCCCGCTATGAAGAGGTGCTGGCATATTTGCGCGATCTCTGGAAACGCGCCGCAGCAGGGACCACACCGGAGCAAAAGAGCCTCTTTTAGACGAAACCTTCCCTATGCCCCGCGCGGGTAGTAATGCTGATAGCCCGACGGGGGCGCATCCTCGATGCGGCTGA
>JAJPKG010000253.1 GCA_021323815.1 Pseudomonadota bacterium | reverse complement strand
GCGAGCGCGCCCTGGTGCAGCAGCATCGGCAGCCCGTTCAGCGCGGGCAGCTGGCGGGCGCGGGCGGCGGCGAGCAAGGGCGTGTCATGCGTAACGAGGTCCATCACCAGTGTGCCGGCAGGGATGCGATCCAGCGCGGCGTCGCTCAGCGGCAGCGGATCATCCGGGGCCATGCCGAGCGGCGTGGCGTTGATGACGATCTCAGTGCGGGCAAGCATGCGCTGCCACAGGGTGAGATCCTCCGTGTAGAGATCGCCCCACAGCAGGGAAACGCCGGTCATGTGGCGCGACATCGCTGCGGCCAGGCGTTCGGCGGAAGCAGAATCACGTGCCAGCACGCGGATGGCGCGCGTCCCCAGTTGATGCAGCGCCACCAGCGCCGCCCGTGCCGCGCCGCCCGCGCCCAGCACCATCGCTTGCTCCGGCGCATCCCAGCCGATCTCGCGCAGGGCCGCCGCCAGCCCATCGGCGTCGGTGTTGTGCCCGATGAGGCGACCGGCGCGCTTGACGATGGTGTTGACCGCGCCAACGGTTTCAGCAGAAGGGGCGATTTCATCCAGCAGGGACATGACGGTGAGCTTGTGGGGGATGGTGACGTTCGCACCGAGCACGTCCGGCGACCGCAGCAACGCGATGCGCGCCGGCAAGCCATCAGCCGGCGTCGGCCACAATTCATAGCGCGCATCGATGCCCAGTTCCTCAAAGGCGGCGTTCTGCATCTCTGGCGAGCGCGAATGGGCGACGGGATCGCCGATCAAGCCGACACGCTGCATATGCTGCTGCTCCGCCAAAATTTCTCACCCTCAGTATACATGTTCTTTGCCGCGCGCGCATCTCACTGGGATCTCGGATTCACTCAGCCATATTGACAAGGCTCTGCAATACGAGGTACCAGAGGCGACATGGATGGAATGCAATGCCCTGTCCGCTGTGCCCATGACCTGCGGCCCATGATGCTTGACAGCGCGCAAAGCGCATGCTATGATGAGGGGCGACTATGCAAATACCCATCACCCAATTGGCGCGGCCCCCACGTGGAAGCGCGCGCATGGAGCACACACATGTTCGCAGTCATTCAAACCGGGGGCAAGCAATATAAAGTGGCTCCCGGCCAACTGGTGGAAGTCGAATTCCTCCCCTTCGCGCCTGATACCGAGGTGGATCTCGATCAGGTGCTGCTTGTCGCTACCGACAGCGAAACGATGATCGGCAATCCGCTGGTCGCCGGCGCGGTGGTGAAGGCAACCGTCAAGCGCCAGGGACGCGGCAAGAAGATCATCGTCTTCAAGTACAAATCCAAAAAGCGCTATCGCCGCAAGACCGGCCATCGCCAAAACTATACCTATCTGATGATCGATGATGTTGTCGTGAACGGTGCCAGCGTCGCAGGCGCTGAGACGACGGCATAATTCGAGGAAGGGGTCTGCCCAATGGCACATAAGAAAGGCGTAGGCAGTTCGCGCAATGGCCGCGACTCCCAGCCGAAGATGCTCGGCGTCAAACGCGCCGACGGCCAGGTGATCCACGCCGGCACCATCATCGTGCGTCAGCGCGGCACCAAGATCTTGCCCGGCACCAACGTGGGCATGGGCCGCGACCACACGCTCTTCGCTAAAGTTGAAGGCAAAGTGAAGTTCGAGTGGCACACCAAAGACAAGAAGCGCGTCAGCGTTTATCCCGTGGAAAGCGCGGCTGCCCCTGTGGCAACCACTGCGGCAGCGGAATAACGCGCGCTCAACGCAAATGCCAAGAACCGGCGACGGATGAAAACCCGTTGTCGGTTTTTCGTTGTTCTCATTCCCATCTGCTATTGGGTTATAATGTCAGCGCGCCCAGATGGTCCTGAGCGCCGTTTGGCATTTCCAGAAAGGATCGATAGATGTTCATTCGTGTCAGTCACATGCGCGTGCGCGACGGAGCAATGGAAACCGTGATGCAGTTGGCCCAGCAACTCGTCCCCATGACCAAAGATCTCGCGGGACTGAAAGATTATTACACCGTGCGCGCCGGCGACAATGAACTGCTGACCATCGGCGTGTGGGATTCGCAGGAACACGAGCAGGCGGCAGCGGGAAAAATTCACGGCTTCCTGGCGCAGAGCTTCGGTCCCTATCTGGATGGGCGTCCCCAAAACTGGGGCGGCGAAGCCACCTCTGTTGCGGGACGATAGCAGACAGCCCCGCCCCGACTCCCTCCCTGGCAAAGCTGAGAGGGGGCGTCTCAAGGCAAGCGACTTAACTGCAAGCAAGCCTATTGTGCAAGGATTTTCTCATGAGCACACCGGAACAAACAGCATCGCCGCAACCCTGGTACGTCAGGTATCGCCGCTGGCTCTATATCGGCGGCGCGCTGGTGGGCGTCATCGCGCTGTTCGCCATCCTCATCGCCAGCACGCCGCCCCCGGCGTGGGGCGTGGCGGATAGCACGATCGGCCACCCGCTGGCGTTGCTGGTTGATCCGGCTAGCCCCAACGTGATGTATGCCGGCACAGAACAGGGCAAGGTGTTCACCACCAGCGACGGCCAGAATTGGAGCGACCTGTCGCAAGGATTGCCAGGGAATGCGCCGGTGAGCGCGCTGGCTCATTCACCTGATAGCGCGCACATGCTGGCCGGCACCAGCCAGGGCGTCTTCAGCTTCGACAGCGGCAAAGCGGCGTGGTCGGTCAGCAGCAGTGGGCTGCCGCAAGGAGATGGTGTGGACGCGCTGGCGTATATCTCATCCGACGGCAAAATGGTGCTCGCTGGAACAGAGCAGCATGGCATCTATCGTTCAACGGACGGCGGGGCCACCTGGGCGACCAGCAGCAACGGGCTGCCGAACAACGCCGATGTCTATGGCCTGGCCGTGACGCCGGATGGCAAAACGCTCTTTGCCGCCCTGATCGGCGCGGGGATCTATCGTTCGACGGATGGCGGGGCAACGTGGTCCGCCGCCAACACCGGCCTGCCCGATAAGCTGGATGCGTTCACCGTGCTGGCGGTGACTGACAGCAAGAATGCGTCATTGGTTCACGTGCTGGCCGGCACCAGCCAGGGCGTCTTTGCCAGCACCGACGATGGACAGCACTGGGCAGCCAGCAGCCGGGGCATCGGCACCACGCGCGCCATCAGCCTGGCTGCTGCCGTTCATCAGACCGATTTTTTGCTGGCTGGCACTGATAACGGGGTCTATGAGTCCGGCGACACGGGAGCGAGCTGGCACGTGGTGGCAAAGGGCATCCCCGGCGGGGAACACGTGGGCGCGGTCGCCATCAGCGAGCCATCGAAAAATGTCGGCTTGCTGTTCGCCGCTGGCGCGCAGCTCTATCGCTATCCCGGCACCAGCACGTCAGCCGTCACCTGGATCACGCGCATCCTGATCTTGGGATTGCTGGTGGGGGCAATCCTGTGGACCACATCGCGCCAGCGCAGGACGTTGCAGGCGATGATGCCGCCACCCCCGCAACCCAAAGCGCCGGGGGCAACCGGCACGGCATCGCGCTCCCCTGCGGCGACGGTGCGACCTCAGGCCACCGGCCACATCCGGGGCGGCCCACCACCGCGCGTGCCGGATGCCCCTGAGCAAGTGGAGTGAGCGCCATGCGCCGGCCACATGTTTTCATCACCCGGCGCATCCCTGAAACCGGGGTGCGCTTGCTGCAAGCCGCGTGCGATGTGACGGCGTGGGATGACGACCTGCCGCCGTCATATGACACGCTGCGCGCTCAGGCGCAGGACTGTGACGGGCTGCTGGCGCTGCTCACCGACCGCATCGATGCTGCCCTGATGGATGCCTGCCCGCGTCTGCGCGTGGTGAGCAATATGGCGGTGGGCTTCGACAACATCGACATCGCGGCGGCGACGGCGCGGGGGATTCTGGTGGGCAACACGCCCGACGTGCTGACCGAGGCAACGGCGGATCTCGCCTTCGCCCTGCTGCTGGCGGCGGCGCGGCGCATTCCAGAGGGCGTTGATGTGGTGCGCGCAGATCGCTGGCAGACATGGGGACCGCTGTTGCTGCTGGGGCGCGATGTGCATCATGCCACGTTGGGCATCGTCGGGCTGGGGCGCATCGGGCAAGAGATGGCGCGGCGGGCGCGGGGCTTTTCCATGCGCCTGCTCTACGCCGATCCCACGCGCAAGCCGGCGGTTGAAGCTGAACTGGGCATCGCGCACGTACCGTTCGAGGAGTTGCTGCGGCAAAGCGATTTTATCAGCATCCACGCGCCGCTGACCGATGGCACACGGGGGCTGTTTGGCGCGCAAGCCTTCGCGCAGATGAAACCGGCGGCGATTCTGATCAACACGGCGCGCGGTCCCATCGTGCAGACAGATGCCCTCATTGCCGCCCTGCGCGAAGGCACCATCGGCGGCGCGGCGCTGGACGTGACCGATCCCGAACCGCTGCGGGCCGATCATCCGCTGGTGAACCTGTCCAACTGCATCGTCGTGCCCCATATCGGCAGCGCCACCATGCAGGCGCGCGGGCGGATGTCCGAACTGGCGGCGCGCAACATCCTGGCGGGATTGCACGGCGCGCTGCCGCCGGCTTGCGTGAATCCATCTGCTGCCGGCACCGGTCGCCAGGCACAACCCCGCGATTATGAGATATGAATGATGGCGAAAACACCGCGCACCCAGGCGATGCGCGCCCTCGATGCGCGCAAGATTCCCTATCAGGTGCATCTGTTTCCCGACACCATCCGCGATGCAGAGGAAGTGGCGGAGCGGATCGGCTGGCCGGCAGCGCGCGTCTTCAAGACGCTGGTGGTGATACGCGACGACCAGCACAACGCGCATCCCATGCTGGTGATGATGCCGGCAGATAGCGCGCTGGATCTGCGCCGTTTCGCCAAAGCCATCGGCGCGAAGAGCGCGCGCATGGCCAGCCACGCTCAGGCAGAGCAATTGACCGGCCTCAAAGTCGGGGGCATCTCGGCGCTGGCGCTGCTCAACCGCCCGTTCGCCGTGTTCATCGACAGCAGCGCGCTCGCCTTCGAGGAGATCTGCGTCAGCGGCGGCCAGCGCGGTGTGGATCTGCAACTGCGCGTGAGCGACCTCATCGCGCTGACGCATGCGCAAGCGGTCGAAGCCGCCCAACCGAAAGGTGATGGGGCATGAGCGCGAACGCCCTGCCCCCACCACTGCCGCGCGACTATTACACCCAGCCCACGCTGGATCTCGCCCGCGATCTGCTGGGCAAGACGCTGTGGCGGCGCGCTGATGCGGGTGTCGTCGCCGGCATCATCGTGGAGACCGAAGCGTATATCGCCGCGATCGATCCCGCCAGCCATAATTATGGCCGGCCCTCGCCGCGAGCAGCGACGATGTTTGGGCCGCCGGGCTATGCCTATGTCTATCTCAACTATGGCATGCATTATTGCCTGAACGTGGTGGCGGGACCGGAAGGTCACAGCGAGGCGGTGCTGCTGCGCGCCCTGTTGCCCACGCATGGGCGTGAGATTATGGCGGCGCGCTGCCCCAAAACCGCGTTGCGCGACCTGTGTCGTGGCCCAGGCAGGATAGGTCGCGCGTTGGCACTGAGCCTGGCCGACAACGGCGCGGATCTCGCCGGCGACGCGCTGTGGATCAGTGAAACGCCGGACGCGCAGCTGCTCGCGCCGGAGATGATCGGCACCTCGACGCGCATCGGCATCTCGCGCGGAACCGATCTGCCCTGGCGCTTCTTCATCCGCAATTGCCCCGCCGTCAGCGGCCCTGCGCGATTGAACCGATGAAAAAACTATGCGTTAGGGAGCGGTTTCGCCGCTGCACCGAACATCGCCTCAGCCTGCTCATTGTTGACCTCATAGCGGAAGCCGCACAACCCACAGACCGCGATGGTCTTTTTGCCGCTGATGGGGAAGATGGGAATAAAGAACAACGTGAACCAGCGCCGCGTCTGCACGGCGGCGGTCATGGCGTCGCGGTGACAGTTTGGGCAGTTCAGCATGCGTTGGCCAAGCGTTTTGGTGCGCGAGCGCAAACCCCAGATGATCATGCAAAACCTCTATCCTCAAAAATGGACACGCCCGGCACGGTTTCCGGGGCGCGTCCATTCTAACGGCTGCGGCGCTTGCCGTCAACTACCAGCGGTCGCGCTTGCTTTTGCGGGCCTGGCTCCGGTCGGTGGGGCGCAGCGAGTGCGGGCTGCTGGGGCGTCCGCCAGTGGATCTGCCCGAAGGGAAAGCACGGCCTGCGGATGAGCGCGGCGACGCGGCGCGGGCCGATTTCACCGGCAGCCGTTCCTGGCGGGCAAGATCGTGGATGCCGCTCATGCCCAGGTCGCGGGCATCGCCATCGTCGCGCATGCCCAGCCGGTCATCGGGCTGCGCCAGACGCACGTGGGGCCGCTGGCCGCGAATGGTGGCATGGCTCAGCGCGCCGCGGACCACTCCCACGTAGCGCTCTGGGATCTCCACAAACGAGAAGGCGTCATAGATGTCGATATCGCCGATCTGCTCGCCCGGCACGCCAGCCTCGTTGGCGATGGCCCCCACGATGTCGGCGGGGCGCACGCTGTGCTGGCGGCCAACCTTCAGGAAGAGGCGCGCCATCTTGCCGGTTTCGCCTTCTGCAAGGCTCTCGCGCCGGCGACGCGGGCGTGACGCGGTTTGCTCCGGCGTCTCGCCGTCTTCGCGGGCGGCCCTGCGGCGCGGGCGCGGTTCTTCCGCCGCCGGCTCCGGTTCAGGGGCCGCTTCCGGCATGGCGATCCAGTTGATGCCGCTGCCGGGGTGCATGGCCTCGCGGGCTTGCGCCGCCATCTTGAAGGCAGCGGCGGCGATCTCCGCCGGGTCGCGCGAGCCGGCCAGATCTTCCACCATCGTCAAGAAGGCATCCAGTTCGCCAGCGTCAAGGATCTTGAGGACCTCTTCGCGGAAGGCGGCACGACGACGCGCCGCCACATCGGCCTCGGTGGGCAGGCGCAGGCGTTGCAGGCGATGGCGGATCGTCTTTTCCAGCAGGCGCAACTGGCGCTGCTCGCGGGGCGTCACCAGCGTCAGCGCTTCGCCCTCTTTGCCAGCCCGCCCGGTTCGCCCGATGCGGTGGACGTAGGATTCGGGGTCCAGCGGCAGATCGTAATTGATGATGTGACTGACATCGGGGATGTCGAGGCCGCGCGCCGCCACATCCGTTGCCACCAGAATCTGCGTGCGTCCGGCGCGGAAGCGCGCCAGCGCCCGCTCGCGCTGCGCCTGGGGAATCTCGCCGTGGATGGGCTGCGCCAGATAGCCCAGGCCGTTCAGCCGTTCAGCCACCTCGTCGGCGTCGTTGCGCGTGCGCACAAACACAATGGCCGACTGCGGCTCTTCGTGGTCCAAGATGCGCGCCAGAGCATCGGGTTTGCCGGCATAGGGCACCTCATAATAGACCTGGCGCACTTTTGGCGCGGTGGTCACTTTCGGCGCGGCATGCACGCGTTGCGGATCTTTTAAGAAGCGCCCGGCCAGGCTGGCGATGCGTGGCGGAATGGTAGCCGAAAACAGAGCAGTCTGGCGATTTTCCGGCAGCGCCGCCAGCAACGTCTCAATGTCTTCGATGAAGCCCATGTTCAGCATTTCATCGGCTTCATCCAGCACCACCAGGCGGATGTTGTCGAGCTTCAGCGTCTCGCGCCGCAGGTGATCCAGCAGGCGGCCCGGCGTGCCGACGACCACCTGCACGCCCCGTGCCAGGGCGCGAATCTGGCGCTCATAGGGCGCGCCGCCATAGATCGGCAGTGTCACCATCTCGCGATATTTGCCGAAAGCGAAGAGCGCCTCGGAGACTTGCATCGCCAATTCGCGCGTGGGGCAGACGATGAGCGCCTGCGGTGCCAGCACGTCGGCATCCAAGCGCTCCACAATCGGCAGGCCGTATGCCGCCGTCTTGCCGGTGCCGGTGGGGGCCTGGGCAATGACATCGCGCCCGGCGAGCATCAGCGGGATGGTCTGCACCTGAATCTCGGTCGGCGCGCTGAAGCCGAGATCGTGAACCGCCCGCAGCGACATCTCGGTCAGGCCCAGCGCGGCAAACGCCTCTTCCGGCGTGGGTAATGTCTGTTCGTTTGTTTCTGGTTGCGCCATCTCCTCTGCTGGATCGTGCGCGGTGGTCATGTCTTGCATGAGTAAAAGTTCCTTGTATCTTCAACAACTAACGTTAGGAATCGTTCCGGCATTTCACGGTTGAGGAAATGGCTGAAATGATCGCGCTTGCGAACACGCTCATATAGTGTATGATAAAATCGCCGTGATTGCCAGAGCAGCGAAAGAAAGGCGGTGACTTCAGGTGCCGGCGAGTCTGCCGATGATGAGAAGGCAGAGAGTCTTTCGTCGGAAGCACACACCATGAGTTCCGGCACACTTGCCAAACCAGCCCGTTTCACCCGGCATCCGATCTCCTTGCGCCCAAAGTTGAGCGGCAGCTATCTCATCATCAACTGCATCATGTTGATCCAATCCGCCGCGCCCACACGGATGTGAGCATGGCGAAACGATCTCCCAGCACCTCTTTCGGCAAAACGGCCTGAAGCACAATTTGCGCTGATCCTTGACAAATCCCCAAGAATCTGCCATACTAATTTCGCTACGATCTTTTCATGAGAAAAGACCGCGAGACGGGCAGTTACCCAAGCGGCCAACGGGGGCAGACTGTAAATCTGCTGGCTCACGCCTTCGTAGGTTCGAATCCTACACTGCCCACCCGGATGCGTGTGTTGGCGCGTCGCGAGCCATTAGTACCGGCAGCGGCAGCCACCCCAGGCGATCAGGAGCGGCCGCCCTGGATCACCTGGAACAGGCGCATTCGAGTCTGGAGTGCCCGCGTGGCGCAGCGGTAGCGCACAATCTTGGTAAGGTTGGGGTCACGGGTTCGATTCCCGTCGCGGGCTCCAGTTTCGTGTCCCTTCGTCGTCAGGTGGCATGCCTTCGCGCGACCTGCACTGATGTGGGGACGTTTTCTATGTCCAGTCGTGAACACAAGCTAACAGCGGAACGTGACGCACTGACGCGCGTTCGCAGCGGTCCCGCGAGGGACCATGAGGAGGATCGCAAGAAGGCATCATGGCCAAGCAGAAATTCGAGCGCACCAAGCCGCACGTGAACATTGGCACCATCGGCCACATCGACCATGGCAAGACTACCCTGACCGCAGCCATCACCAAAGTGCTGGCGCAGGCGAAACTGGCGAAATATACCTCGTTCGACAACATCGACAAAGCGCCGGAAGAGCGCGAGCGTGGCATCACGATCTCCATCGCGCACGTCGAATATGAGACCGAGAAGCGCCACTATGCCCATGTGGACTGCCCCGGTCACGCCGACTACATCAAGAACATGATCACCGGCGCGGCGCAGATGGATGGCGCGATCCTCGTCGTCTCGGCTCCCGACGGCCCCATGCCCCAGACGCGCGAGCACATCTTGCTCGCCCGCCAGGTGGAAGTGCCGGCCATCGTCGTCTTCCTGAACAAGGTGGACATGATGGAAGATGAGGAACTGTTGGAGCTGGTCGAACTGGAAGTGCGCGAACTGCTCACCAAGCAGCGCTTCCCCGGCGACGATGTGCCGATCATTCGCGGTTCGGCGCTCAAGGCGCTGGAAAGCACCGGCGACCTATCGCGCAACGATCCCGCCGCCAAGCCGATCTGGGACCTGATGGACGCTGTGGATAACTACATCCCGACGCCTCCGCGCCCGATCGACAAGCCGTTCCTCATGCCCATCGAAGATGTCTTTGGCATCAAGGGGCGCGGCACGGTGGTCACGGGCCGCATCGAGCGCGGCACAGTGAAGGTCGGCGAAGAAGTGGAGATCGTCGGTTTCAGCGAGCAGTCGCGCAAGGTGGTCTGCACCGGCGTCGAAATGTTCCAGAAGACCCTGGACCAGGGCGAGGCCGGCGACAACGTGGGCTGCCTGCTGCGCGGCGTTGAGCGCACCGAGGTGGAACGCGGCCAGGTGCTGGCGAAGCCCGGCAGCATCAAGCCGAAGACGAAGTTCGCGGCGGAGGTCTACGTCCTCTCGAAAGAAGAGGGTGGCCGCCACAGCCCCTTCACCAACGGCTATCGCCCGCAGTTCTACATCCGCACCACCGACGTGACGGGTGCCATCAAGCTGCCGGAGGGCGTGGAAATCGCGATGCCGGGCGACAACATCAACATGCAGGTTGAGTTGATCACCCCCGTCGCCCTCGAAGAGGGCAGCCGCTTCGCCATCCGCGAAGGTGGCCGCACGGTGGGTGCCGGCGTCGTGACCAAGCTGCTCGACTGAGCCGCCGCCAGCCACACGAACAAGGGGAATCGTCCAGCGTTTCGCGCTGGCGGTTCCCTCTGTGATCAGTGCCATAGCCTCATTCCACCATACGCATAGACATTATCCCTCTCATGGGATACAATGGATGCGAACACCATTCCTTAGAGGAGCACCCCTCAAATGGCCACCAAATCAAAGGAAAATCGAATCGTCATCGCGTTGGCCTGTACCGAATGCAAAGAGCGCAACTACTCGACGATGAAGAACCGCAAAAATGACCCGGAGCGCATGACCCTGCGGAAGTATTGCCCCCGGTGCCGCTGCCATCGTGAGCATCGCGAGACGAAATAACCCAAAGGGGGACCACCATTGTGGCCAGCCGCATCCCGAACCGCGCCCGCACCGCCAATAGCGAAGAAGATGTGCAGGAAAGCACCATGAGTGAAGAGCAGGAAATGGACGACACGGTGCCCGCTGAGGACGAGGAAGCCGGGGATTTGCCCGTCGCCGTCAACAGCCAGAGCATCGCCGCCGCTACTGTTGCCGCCGCCAGTCGCCCCTGGGCGGAAAACCTGCCTAACTGGGTGCCGAAGTATTTCCGCGAGTCGTTGCTGGAACTGAGCAAAGTCACGTGGCCCACGCGGCAAGAAGCCGTGAGGCTGACGACCATCGTCGTCATCTTTTCGCTGATCTTCGCCGTTGTCTTTTTCGCGGTGGACTTCGGCCTGACATCGCTGTTGCAGGCATTGACCCAGCGCGTTCATCCCTAAAGGCGCGGTGCCGGCATACAAAGAAGGAGCAAGCATCATGGCGACAAAGCGCCGGGCATCGGATGATGCCGGAGCCGCGGAACAGGCAGATGCCCCCGTGAGCGACGCGCCGGAAAGCAGTGCGCCGGCGAAGGGCAAAGAGGCTCCCGCGCGCCGCTGGTATGCCGTGCATACGTATTCCGGCTATGAAAACAAGGTCAAGGTGCAAATGGAAGCGCGCGCCAAGACCATGCATGTCACCGACAAGATCTTTCAGGTGCTCGTTCCCATCGAGGAAGTCACCGAGATCCGCAATGGCGAGCGGCGCACAGTCAAGCGCAAGGTCTTTCCCAGCTATGTGCTGGTGGATATGATCCTGGATGACGAGTCATGGCATTGCGTCAAGGGCACGCCGGGCGTCACGAATTTCGTCGGCGGCTCAAACAGCCAGGAGCCGATTCCGCTGCAAGAGCATGAGATCGAGAAGATCCTCAGGCAGGTGAAGCAGACCACCGAAACCGGCGAAAAAGCGCCCGCCGTTGTTCCCAAGTTCAAGGTCGGCGAGTCGGTCCACATCATCGAAGGTCCCTTCGCTGATTTCATTGGGCAGGTGAGCGAGGTGCATCCCGAACGCAACAAGCTGACGGTGTTGGTCTCGTTCTTCAACCGCGAAACCCCCGTCGAACTGGATTACCTCCAGGTCGAAAAAGTGTAGACCCCACCCCCTGACCCCCTCCTCAGCAGAGCTGGCGAGGGGGAGATCGTGAAACAGGCGCATTGTGCGCCACAGATAGAGGCAGGTCATGCGCGCCATGCCCGCATGACCTCCGAAGGAGTATAGTTGTCATCATGGCTAAGCGCGTGAAAGCTGTTGTCAAATTGCAAATTCAGGCCGGCAAGGCGACGCCGGCCCCCCCCATCGGCACCGCTCTGGGTCCGCAGGGCATCAACCTGGTGATGTTCTGCAAAGAATATAATGAGCGCACCGCGTCAATGGTGGGTTCCGTCGTTCCCGTCGAGATCACCATCTACGAAGATCGCTCGTTCAGCTTCATCACCAAAACGCCCCCCGCCGCAGACCTGCTGCGCAAAGAGGCGAAGGTCGAGAAGGGCAGCGCCACGCCGAATAAGACGAAGGTCGGCAGCATCACAAAGGCGCAACTGCGCAAAATCGCTGAGACCAAGATGAAAGATCTCAACGTCAACAGCGTCGAAGCCGCCGAAAACCTCATTGCCGGCACGGCGCGCAGCATGGGCATCAGCATTCAGGATTAAGCGGCAATACGGTAGCCTCATCAGCCATCCAGATTTTTTTTGCGGTGGCTGATGTTTTTATTTTTGTGTGGGCGGCGGTTGAAACCACGCCTAGAGGCGAGAGACGCCACTTGATTCTATGGGACCAGAAGAAAGCATCCTCAAACTGCGGCATGTGGGGATCGCCTGAGTCTGTGGGCACAATTGCAAGCACCAGATGAAAAAGCGACGAATAACAAAGAGATCATTGCCGGCTGATGCCGGAAAAATCCCGTCATTCCCCCACATGGCGCTTGAGCGGGCGATACGTTATACTGAATACTGATTCCCGTGAGCAATGGCGCGCTCCCACAAGCACGGTGAGCGCCGCGCATCGACGTTGATGGCGCGCGGGCCAATGAAGCCGCGCGGTTGAGGAGTGACGACTATCATGGATTTCCGCCTGACCGAAGAACACGAGCTGATCCGCCAGACAGCGCGCAAGATCGCCCGCGAGGTGGTCGCGCCCCGCGCGGCGCAACTGGATGAAACCGGCGAATACCCCGAAGATATCTTTCAGGTCTACAAAGAGACCGGGTTGCTGGGGCTGAACTTCCCCGAAGAATATGGCGGCAGCGGGGCCGGCACGCTGGGCTTGGGCCTGGCGGTGGAAGAGATCGCCAAAGCCGACAATTCCTGCGCCCTCATGCTGCTGTTGACCAAGCTTTCCACCTCGGCCATCATGCGGGGCGGCACCGAGGCGCAAAAGCAGAAATATTGCCGGGGCACGGCGGAAGGCACATTGCGCGGGGCATTTGGCCTGACGGAGCCGGGTGCGGGATCCGATTCGGCGCAGATCAAGACCAAAGCCGAAAAAGACGGCGCGTTTTATCGCCTCACCGGCACCAAACACTGGATCTCCGGGGCATCGGTCGCGGATTTCTTCCTGGTGGCCGCCAAGACCGATGTCAACGCCGGCTCGAAAGGGTTCACCGTCTTCATTGTGGACCGCGACACGCCGGGCTTCCGCGTGGGCAAGTCGGACCGCAAGATGGGCGTGCATGGCGTGCCGACCTGCGAATTGATCTTCGATGAAGCCAAAGTGCCGGCGTCAAATATCGTCGGCGAGGTCAACAAGGGCTTCAAGTTGATTATGTGGAATCTCAACTCGGTGCGCCCGATTGTGGCAGCGCGCGGCTTGGGCACGGCGGAAGGCGTCATCCAATATGCCATCGACTATGCCCGCACCCGCGAGACGTTCGGCCAGCCGATCATCAAGCACCAGGCCATTCAGATGATGATCGCGGATGTCGCCATGCGCATTGAGGCAGCGCGCTGGCTGACCTATAACGCCTGCCTGACAGTCGATGAGGGCCACGCCGACCGCGAGCACGCGCACATCCTGTCAATGGCCAAAGCTTTTGCCACCGAGACCGCTGTCATGGCAGCGGATACCGCCGTGCAGATCCTCGGCGGCAATGGTTATATGATGGATCACCCCGTCGAGCGCTATTACCGCGACGCGCGCCAACTCACCATTGTTGAGGGTACCAGCCAGGTGCAGCGGCTGATCATCGCCCGCAACGTCGAGGACGATCTGCTGAACTGGCGCTAGGGGTGAGATCACTGCGCGTGTTGATTCCCCCTCCCCAGCACAGTTGGAGAGGGGGTGCGACCGGTCACGACGCCAGGCTCAGCGGCGTTGGGCGTAGCAGACGTAGAAGGGCCAGGGGGTTTGGCCTTCATGCATTTCGCGCTGCGCCTGCTGATAGAGCCGGTCAAACTCCGCTTCGGTGGTCAGGCCCAGGCTGACCAGGAAGCCGCGGACGCTGGCGAAGATCGCCATATAATCGGTTTCCGCCATCATGGCCAAACGCCCCCCATGCTTGCCGGTGGGAATCAGCACGCGATGCGAATAGACCGGCTCTAACCCCGTTTCGTGCAAGAAGTTGACCACGCGCGGCCCAATCGTCAGGTCGATTCCGCGTTTCTTGCAGAGTTCAATGCCCCACTGGTTGAGCTGGTCGAACGCCGGCCCAACACCATAGAGCAGATCGCCTTCCACCAGTTCAATCCACCCACCGGGGCGGGTCACGCGCACCATTTCATTCACCACAAATTGCCAGCGGTCCAGCGGCAGCGCGGCCATCATCAGGCGCATATGGGTATAATCGAAGGTGGCATCAGCAAAGGATAAGCCTTCCAGCACATTGCCCTGCACGAAAAGGTAATTGGACGGCTGTGCGGCTTGTTGCTCATCGGTCGCGTGCGGCGTAATGTCCAGGCCGATGACATTGGCCGCGGGAAAGGTCTGCGCCATCTCTTTAGCCCAGCGCCCGGTGCCACAGGCCACGTCAAGGATCGCCTGGGGATGCTCTAACGGCGCAACGTAATTGGTGCGCAGGGCATAACGCAGCATGTAGTGCTGAAAATCTAGCCGGCTGACTTCCTGCAAATCTTTGGGCAATACGTAAGGAACGTTGGCGAGGAAGCGCCGCCCGCGAATGATATGATGGACAACGGCACGGCCTGAGGTGTTTTCCACGACCGGTTGCCGGCGTCGTCCCAATCGCCACCAGGGCATGAACTGACCTCCTGTGCAGTCACATGAGTCACGCGGTCTTTTTGTGTTCTTTCCAATCATAGAGCAAGTGTCAAGGAAAGCGCGGGGCAATGAAAATCCCCTCACCCACCGGAAGCGAGTGAGGGGAAGGTATCCACAAGGAACGCCCTAGTGTTTGTGGTGATCGGCGTCTTTGCTCTTGAAATTGCTCTCAACCCAGCGTTGATAATCAAGAGAAAAGTCCCATTCACCGTGATGGCGTTCCGCGTATTTTTGCAAGGCCACGAGTCGTTCGGCTTCTGCCAGGGTGAACCCTTCATCCAGCAACACGTCAATCAGCAAATCATCATACTGTTGCATCGTTCGACCTCCTCGCCCTGTGATGTTTTTGTATGTTCACGCGCACAGCCATGCCCCCCTCACGCGGGCAACACTGCCCGCGCCAGGAAAGCAGAAAAATCCTAAGACCGTTCCAGCGCGAATCACTTGCCGAGCGCAAAACAGGATCGCCAGAGGATGTTGGCTGCGCGCTGGTGATGCATGACGGTTTTTTGATCCGTCACTATACATTCTATAGCATAGCTTCCAGTGGATGCCAAGAGGCATAGCCCACTTTGGATCTGGGTGTGAAGCGATCCACTGTTTGCGCATGCCTTGTTCGCGATGCTACACTATGGGCAGACTTTCGCGAACGCCATGCCAACCCTATCTGTCGGGGCGACAGCATGCCTCGCCCGCGACGACGTGCACTAGAGGATTTTGAGAACATGAGCCAGGAATCACCCGATTTCGATTTGCCGGATTATTTCGAGGTTGAGGCGCTGGGCCAGCCCGGCAACCGGCGATTCCGGCTCATCGCCGGCAAAGGGCACCGCACCGCCTGCCTGTGGCTTGAGCGCGCCGACGTGGAATTGCTGGTGCAGGGCATTCAGCAAACGCTGGTGGAGATCACCGGCAGCGATGTGCTGCGCGTGGAAGGCGAGCAACATGCCACGCCCGCGCCGCCCCCGCGCGCCGATTTTCCCGACGAGCCGAATATCGAATTTCAGGTGGGACGCTGGGCGCTGGGCTATGACCAAGAAAGCATGCACATTATTTTCCTCGCGTCATCGCTGGAAACGGCGATGTCAGGCAGCGAGGAAGATGAGATGATTCCAGAGTTTCGCGTGGCGCTCACGCGCGGCGAGGCTGAGCGCTTCACCCAGCTCGCCGAAAGCGTCATCGCCGCCGGTCGCCCACGCTGCCCGCTCTGCGGCACGCCGCTGAGTCATCCCGGCGAGGAACACGGCTGCGTGAAGCAGAACGGCCACAAGCGCCTGGATGAGATCGTGTAGGCACCTCAGCGCCTCTTCAGAATGTGGCAGCCATCACAGACACGACCACAGGTCATGGATGGCTTGCATTCTCCCTGAGGTTGGGCTATCGTTGTAGCGATGAGTCTCATTTCCGGCAAGGGAGCTACGCAGCGTGGCCGACCAGAGCGATCAACAATTGATGGTGCGCATCCAGCAAGGAGACCGCCGCGCCATCGAATATGTGATCGATCGCTATCAGCGCGCCCTCTATAACTTCGCCTATCGCTTCCTGAATGACGGCGACGCAGCAGCGGATATCGTGCAGCACACCTTCATCCAGTTGTTCACACATATCCAAGATTTGCGGGCGGACGAAGGATTGAAACCCTGGCTGTTTCGCGTGGCGCGCCATCGCTGCCTGGATGAAATTCGCCGCCAGCGCACCACCGCGTTTTCGCAACTGGCGACAGACGACGACGAGGGCGGCTCCCCACTGGACTATTACGCCGACCCCACCCCGCTGCCCGATGACCTGGCCGAGCGCGAAGATCTCCAACAGATCCTCGCGGAAGCCATCGCGTCGTTGCCGGCAAAATATCGCGAAGTGGTGGCGCTGCGCTATACCGCCGATCTGAGCTTCGCCGAGATCGGCGCGGTGCTGGGCATCCCCGAAGCGACGGCCAAAACGCAATTTCACCGCGCCAAGCCGTTGCTGCGGGCCTTTTTGCGCGCCAGAGGCATCACCCAATCCGTATAAATGACCATTTCGGCACAACGAAACGTCTGAGTCTAGTGGAACGTGATGAGATTAAGAGGCAAATCAAAGGCTGGCGCAGGTTGCCAGGCAGAAAGGAGCGAGCGATGAGGCCACGCGGTTCATCTGACGAGCGCGACGACGTTGATCGTCTTTTCGCTCGCTTGCAATCTGTCGCGCCGCCCGCCGATCTGAAGGCCAACATTTTGCGCGCGCTGCCCACTGGTGTGCCGGCTCAGCCGCCCATGCAAGCGGCACCAACGGGCCAGACCGGCGCTGCCGCCAATGCCATTCCCTGGCGGTGGATCGCATTAGGGGCGGGTGTGGTGCTGGCTTGCATGAGCCTGCGTCTGGGCAGTTTGCTGGATGATTCCGGCGCGTTCAGCGTCTTGTCGCAGATCTTCAGTGATTTCGGCAGCTTCATGGCCGCGCCGGGTGACTATCTGACCCCACTGGCCAGCGAGTTGCCCTGGTTCGACATCATCATCGCCCTGGCGGCGCTAGTGACCTTCTGGGTCAGCTCATCCGCTAGCGTCGATCAAGCGCAGGGCAGCCGCTCGCGGCAACGATGACGGGCAATTCAGCAGCGCGGGCGCGATGAAGAAAGTGGGCGCGAGCGCGCAGCAGGAGTAAAGGACGGGCAGCATTCGTGGTCTTCTTGAAAAGTGGGCTGGGCCTCAAGGTGGCACTCGGTGTGCTGGGCGTGCTGTTGGGCTTCGGCGGCATCACCGCCGGGGCCAATTGGCATGCCGCGCACACGGCCAACCTGGCCCATCGGCGCTTTTTCATCGGTCACGTTGTCAGCTTCAACGGCACCACGCTGGTCTTGCGCGCAAACAGCGGGCGCGTGGTGAGCCTCACCGTCATTCCGGGGCGCACTGTCGTGCGGCATCGCGGCACAACCGTTCCGTTGGCCGATCTGCGACCGGGCGAATATGTGCTGGTACATGCCACCCCCCACAAGGGCAAGTTCTTTGTGGGGTTCATCAGCATCCTCAAGCCGAAAGTGCTGCCTCAGGGACCCTAGTGGGCACGGCTTTCAAGGGCTGAGCCGCCGCAGCCAGGGCCAGGCGATCCAACACCACATCTTCGCGCATCTCGTCAGTCAAGAGCACCCCTGAGACAAGAGTCCCAGGAGTGAGATTGCTCTAGCTGATGGTGATTTGCAGGCTCCAGTTTTGCACATTGGTGGTTTTGGTGGTATCCACCACGATGTTGAGCTGATAGTTCCTGCCGTCCGTGCCAGTGTGCGTGGCGCTGAAGCCGGATGCCGTTTCGGCGGTTTCGGTCCAGTTGGCGCGCTTGAGGGAATCGAACATCGCGTGTTCGATGGAAGTTTGATCGCCCGCGCTGCACATCGGAATGGTCGCCTGCGCGCCTGGCGTTGAAGGAACAGGGCCAATCTTCGTCAGCGGCGGCAACTCGAAATAATATTGGCTGTTGGGGCTCGAGTTGTAAAAGACTTGATAGGGGCCGGGGAACGTTGCCGGATCGCAGTTCGGCTCCGCGGGCGGGCGCAGCAGACGCAGATCAAACGTCACGTTGCCGTTGCCTTGATCTTTCACGCTATCCAGACCGATCACGCGCGGGGCGGCATCTTTTTGCCAGCAATACGCGTCGCCGCACGGTTCCCAATAGACGCCATTGAAGGGGAAAAGTGGCGTTTGCTGCCAGCCATGCCCCGGCAGTTGCGCGGCGAAAAACGCCTGCACGGCGCTCACCGTCGAATTCGGCGCGCAGA
This sequence comes from Pseudomonadota bacterium, assembly GCA_021323815.1. Taxonomy (GTDB): domain Bacteria; phylum Chloroflexota; class Ktedonobacteria; order Ktedonobacterales; family JACDGC01; genus JAJPKG01. The sequence continues at coordinate 9,305 of JAJPKG010000253.1, read as the reverse complement.
AATGCTGCACGTTCACGAAATATTGCCCGGTGCCACTGCTGGTCAGCTCCGCGGGAAGGCTGACTGTGTTGGCGGGGAAAGTGATATCTGGGAAATGGCCGCCCGGCGCGGCGGTGGTAGAACCCGGCAACAACCCTGCACAGGTGGTTGCCCCTGCAACCGGCACGCTGCCCGTGCCCGGTGTGCCATTCGTCGTGGTCGGCGTGCCCCCGGCGGGCGTTCCGGTGCCGGCACCACCCGGCGTGCTGCCCGTTGAACTGCTGTTGCCACCGGAACATGCCGCCAAAAGACTCACCAGCGCGACGACAATTCCAGCTGCTGCCATACCATGCATGCGTTTGCGCATATTTCGTTCTCCATCTCATGAACACGGCGAAGCGCCACAAACATCCATGCATGAAGAACGAACCATGCAAACGTGTTGGCACTGGTAATTATTCACGTGGGACGATGATGCTAGTCTGGCTGACATACCAGATCTAGGTCGAATCTTTCGGAAACCATCCCGATAGTTGCAAATAGCAGCGTTCTTCTTGCATCTCTTGACTATCGGCTGGTCGCCACCAGCGAGCTAATGAGACACGAATAAGCGATCCGGCTGGAATAACATGTGGCATGTGGGGGGCAAGTCCGACATAGGGAATTGTGACGGCAAGAGACGCAGACTCATACCGAAAACGAATCTTACCACGCATTATGCTCATGCATAACGGTTGATCGGGTTGCCAAAAGCCGGTGCTATACTGGGGCACACCCGTGGCTTTTGCAATGAATGCTGAACCCGCTTCAGCAAACTGGAGATATCCATCAAACAAGTTTTCAACGCTTCCTTGTATCGGCCTGATCGTATTGCTTAAAAAAGAAATTTGCTCATAAGCAAGAATAAAATCACGCGATAGAACCTCTCTTTCTGATTTTTTCATGTTTCCCTTCTTATCGGCTGCTTGTTGTAATTGCCGGATATCCTGATTCGGCGCTAATTCTTTAAAATGAACATAGGCGATACTCATAGCGGCCAGTTTGTTTTGAAGATAACTGCTATTCACGTAGGCATATTTTTTGCCGCGCATTCCTCGCCTTAGTCGAATATCGCAAAATGTATCTACCTGAAGCTTTTCCAGTTCCTGAAAGAATGACGTTTGCTCTGTTCCATATACGCCAAAAAGGTAAAATGTCGGTTTTTTCTGCATTACTTGCTCCTCGTTGATTTTTTATAGCTTTTTCTCGACGTTAATCGCATCGGTGCAACTTCCTGAAAAAGTGCCACTTGAATAATCTTATCTGGTGGTAGTTGCTCTTCCCCAGCAACTAGCCTCATAGCATCCTCCTGGGAAATAAGAAGGCCATTCTCATCAATATGTTGGACTTCAATCCCGTTTTCCCTTAACGTCTGACTGATAAGCTTTGTTCTATGGCAATTCTGAGGCTTTTCCTCACTACACATCACTGCAAACTTCGTTCCAGCCTTTTGAGCTTTAAGAAGTCGTTGAATGCCATCTTTATAGGCTGCATCTTCACGCAAGAGCGAATAATCAACGTGCCCATCAGGAGTATAATACGTCTTGTTTTTGGGACGACCACCAAGTTTGTCACCCATAAAATTATATTTGATGTTTGCGCTATTGAGGTGATAAGCAAATTTGTCTCTTGAAAATTCTGGACTCCATTTTGAATAAGGGTATGTTCTTACGTCAACAACATATGCGATATCGTACGCCTGGAGTAACTTAAGCACATCAGCAATGGAGCGATTGCCGTATCCAATGGTATAGATGGGATAGCGAATGAGGCTATTCTTCACCATTTCGGCTCCCCTGGTATGAGCGTCCTCTCTATCTTCTAGTATAGTGTACCATATTAGAACATATTTTTCCAAGCAGAAGGAGTCAAGTACCTGTAACGCAGCCCAGAACGCCTCATCTGCCATGAAAAAATCTTTCCAGCGCATCCAGCAACGCCGCGGAGCCAAAGCGAACGGGATCAGTCGCTGGCAGTCCCGTTTCTTGCGCTGCCGCCTCAACTGCTGCCCGCGCTTCATCCTCGCTCAGGTTGACGGTGTTGAGCGCCACGCCCACCACTGGCGCGGGATGCAGCCAGCCCGCCGCCGTCTCATACACGGTGATCAACCCGCGCAGCGACGGCAGGGGATAGTCGGGATATTCGTTGATGTGGGTGCGGCCCGCTTCATGGCAGAGGATCTGCGCGTCGGGCCGCGCGCCGTGCAACAGGCCCAGCGTGACGGCGGAATAGGCGGGATGGCAGAGCGTGCCTTGCCCTTCCACAAACACCCACTGATGCTGCTCGGTGAGGTCCAGCACCAACTTTTCCACCGCTCCGTTGACGAAGTCGCTGATGACGCGATCTGCCGGCACGCCCACACCGCTGATCATGATGCCCGTCTGCCCCGTCGCGGCGAAGACCGAATCCCAGCCTCGGCCACGCGCCTCGCGGTCCAGCGCCAGCGCGCCGGTCATCTTGCCCACGTTGCAATCGCTGCCCGCGAAATAGACCGTGCGGCTGCCCTGGCGGTGCGGCAATCCCCGCCCGATGCGCATGGCATAGTCCGGCTGTGGGCGGCGCACATCCCAGATGGTCACGTGGTGCGCCTCGGCGGCGGCGTGCAGTTCGGGGTCGTCATCCAGAAACACGTGCAACCCGCTGATGAGGTTCAAGCCCGCCTCCATCGCTTGCAGCAGCGTCGGTCGCCAAGCATCCGGCAGTTGCCCACCGATGGGCGCGATGCCGATCAGCAGATCGGTTGGATGAAACGCCAGCGCCTCGGCCACCGTCGCCACCACCGGCACGCCCGCGCCAACATCCGCCAGCCCCAGCGCGCTCGCCGCATCTTGCCCGGCGCGCGTGCTGTCAAGGATCGCCACCGTCTGGTCAGGGCTGAAGCGCAGCACACCGATGGCGGTCTTCGCGCCATGCACGCTGAACCGGCCCTCGGCCAAAATCACCAGTCGCCGCATCTGGGGAATACCTCCATCGGAGAAAAAAATGGACGAGACGCGCAGACAATGGTTACGTTTCCTCGCCACCCTGCTGCTCTTTCGGCTTGCGCGTGCGCTTGGGCTTGGGCGGGGTGCCATCAGGTGCAGCATTGGTTACAGCGGGAGCTTCCTCATTGACCGTCTCGGCTTCCACTTTGGTGCGGGCGCGGGAACTCTTGCGGGGCTTGTTGGCGCTCTCCGCCCCTAGAGCAGCGGCGGCGCTTTCCGGCAAGGCAGCACCACTGGTCGGCGCATAGAGCGCAGCATGCTTGAGATCGGTGATGGCGGTTTGCAGGCGCACGAAGCTCTCGAACAAGCTGCCATACGCGCTGAAATACGTGTGCACATCGCCATCGCTCAGCGATTTGTCGCTGAGATAATACACATGGTCGCTGGTTTGCATCAGCCGCCATGCGCGGATATATTCCGGCTGATTCGTCGCCAGGATGTCGCGTTCCATCTCGCGCAGTTCCTCGAAGCAGAACTGTTGCATCTCGTTGCGCAGCCACGCGCTGGTGTCACGTTCCATGTCGGCCCACGAGATGGTAGCAAACTGCCCCACGTTGATGACACCGCGCGGCTGCAAAACGCGCACCGCCTCGCCCGGCGTGGTGAACGACAACTGCGGAAATTTCACGATCTGCTCCGGCAGGTGGCGAATAAAATCGAAGATGCCGGTGTCGGCCCAGATGTGCTCGCCCAGCGCCTCGTAATCCATCATCAGGTTGACGATCTCATCAGTGTTGCCGGCCAGCCAGCCGGCGAATTTTTCCGCCGTCAGCGGATAATGCTCCCATGACTTGTTGGGGAAGCGATAGCCGATGTCATCGCTATAGCGATAGTTGCGCAGCAGCACCGGCAACCCTGTCGTGCTCTGATAGAGGAAATCGGGCGAGCGCCACTGATCCAGCACCCAGTCAATGCCCTCGGTCATAATCCCCGCGAAACCCAACTCCTTCACCGTCTGCGCGATGCCGTTGTTATAGAGGCATTCCGTGTTGCGAAACACGGTGGGGTGCTGCCCAAAATGCCGCTGGATGGCCTCGACGTGCATCTGCACCTGCCGCTTGAACTCGGCTCGCTCGTCATCCCACAGGCTGCACAGCGAGTGGTAATACGTCTCGGCGGTGAACTCAACCATACCCGTGTCGCCCAGCCGCTTGAAGATGTCGAGCAGTTCCGGCTCGAAGCGTTGCGCTTGGTCCAGAAATGTGCCGGAAAGCCCGAAAGACAGGCGGAATGGCTTCGCGTCATCCTTGAACGCTTCCACCAGCTCCAGCAGCAAGCGCGTGGCGGGATAGTAACACTTGTTCGCCACCTTATGGAAAATGGTGGCGTTCAACTCTTCATCAAAGAGATCATGGTGAATGCGCTCCGGCGTGCGCGGCTCATTCGGGCGGCGCTCATAAGGGCGCAGGCGTTCGGGCTGGTGCGCGAAGAAAAAAAGGTTGACGAGGGTCATGGGGTGATGCTCCGTCCATGTTGGCTTCGGCGCGGCCCCAGAGCAGCGCCCGCACTAGCCTTATTATAGCCACACGCCAACTTCTATCGCCAACCCATGTGGAAACAATCAAGAACAGAAGGGAAGGTAGCGCTTGCTTGCACCGAAGGCGACGAGTGGCGGCGACACGCTATCGCATCCTACGCATCCTCCGCCGACAACGACATCAGCGATGAATGATAGACATAGGCAGGCGCTTAGGCGCGGCTTCTGGCCGCCGGCTCGCCCTGCGCTCCTCATCCGCGCCTCACCCAAACGGATGGATCTTGCCGGTCGCCACCAGATAGACTAGCAGCACCGCGCCGATGACGTTGAGCAGTGCCAGCATCACCGCCGTCATCGCGCGCCCCATGCCCCGCACCGTCGCGTTTGAGTGAGCGATGTTGCCGCGCGCGATCAAACCCATCGGCAGCACAACCACCAGCGCGAGCAACTGCCCCAAAACCGGAATAACGAGAGCGATGACGCTCAGCACCAGCGCCATCGTGGCCAGCCAACTCATGCGCGGCTTGCGCGGCAACAGGGGCCGGGGCGTCTGCATCGGTTCCGGTTGCAGAATCAGCTTGCCGCCCGCCGGGGCCTGCGCTGGTTTTGGCGGCAAAATCAGCGTGGGCGGCTCGTTCGCCGGCACGGCGGCATTGATCACCGATTGTGGAGACGGCGGTTGAGGGTGTTGCTGCAATGCCGCGCCGCAGTCCGCGCAAAATTCGGCGTCCGGCGCGTTGAGCGTGTGGCACACCTGGCACAGCCGCACATCGCCCAGCGCGCGATACGCGTCTTCCAGGGCGCGCTGCATGGCGGCGGGCGTGGCGAAACGGTGATCAGCGTTCAGGTCCAGCGCCTGCATCACCACCGCATCGGTTTGGGGAGAAATCCAGGGGGCATGGTCGCGCGGGGTGGGCATGTCGCCGTGTCCCTGCTGCAACTCAGTCAGCCGCAAGATGGCATCCCAGGGCTGGCGGCCCGTCAGCGAATAATACGTTGTCGCGCCCAGCGCATAAACATCCGTGCGCTCGTCGGTGCTGCCGCCCTCGCGGCATTGCTCAGGCGGCGCGTAGCCGGGAGTATATGCCTGCGCAGCCAACAAGGTATTCGTGGCCGGATCCAGCTTGGCCAGGCCCAGATCCAGCAAGATGGGCTGGCCGCTGGGATCGATCTTGATGTTCGCCGGCTTGATGTCACGATGCACCACGCGCAGATTGTGCAATTCCTGCGTTGCCATGCAGATGAGCGCCATCAGCACCAGCACCATATTTTCGGGCAACGGGCGACGAAATTGCTTGAAATGGGCGATCTGCAACTCTTCCAGGTTCATGCCGGCCACGTAGTCCATCACCAGATACAAGCGCCCGCCCTCTTCAAACATCTCGTCGCCATGCACCACGCCTTTCAGCGAATGCGTCACCAGCACGCGCGCTTCCACCGCGAACTGCTCGCGCGTATGTTCATCGGTAAAATACGCACCCTTGATGGCAACCTTGCGGGACGTTTTGGTGTCGGTTGCCAGGTAAACATTGCCAAACCCACCCTTGCTGAGGGTATACTCAATGCGATAGCGCCGGTGCAGCAAGGTGCCGGGGGCTAATTCAATGTCGTGCGGTTGCGTCATAGCGTGCCTTGCATCCTTCGAGTGGTTTGACATCACCGCCGGGCGTTGCGGCGCATCTGCCCGCAGTATACACGGCTGATACGTATGCTGGCAAGATCAGCCTTGCTTCATCCTTCACACCGAGGCATCCTATATGATCATGCGCTTGCTGCCATTACAGGCAGCATTACGAGATCCCCATGAAGACGCCCTGCAACTGCGTGCTGGCGGCTATATCGGCGAGGCCGACTTAATCGATTCAACGCTGTTGCGCGCGTTTTTCGCGCTTTCCGGCGAGATCACCGAAGATTATGCCTGGGTGCGCGCGTTGCGCGTGTTGTTGGATATTACCACCCCCATCCCGCTCGACGCTGTCGCCGACCAGGCGTTCACCGTTCCATGCGCGCGCATCACCGGCGTGTTGGCGCTGCCCAACCTCGACGCGCTCACCGCAGCGGACCAGATCGACACCGTCATCAGCGATGCTATCATGGTTGGCGCGCCAACATATAATAGGGGGGATGTGCGTGACTGTGGCCTCATCTATTGGGTGACGGCGCTGACGCTGGTGAACGCACCAACATTGCGGGGCTTCGTTGGGCATGCCCGCGCCATTCGTCCGCTGCGGCAAGCGGTGGAAGAACCCATGCCCCCCATCGGCCACGATCCGCGTGCCCTTGACGATTTCGCCTGGCGCATGCGCCGCGCACTGGACACGGCCCTGGAAGCAATCAGGTGAGGCCCAACCACGCTGATAGAGAGCAGAAGAGAGCTTGGATATGCCCACAACCATGAGCCGGGGAGCCATCTGGGACCTGGACGGCGTCATCATCGACAGCGCGGCGCAGCATTGGGAATCGTGGCGGGCGCTGGCGGCGGAGACCAACACAACGTTCACCGAAGCAGATTTTCGCGCTACTTTTGGGCTGCGCAATGCGGATATCATCCCGCGCTTCTGGCACGTGCACAGCGCCGAGCAGATCAAAGCGCTGGCCGACCGCAAAGAGCAGATCTATCGCGATCTGCTCCGCAGCGAGGCACACGCGCTGCCGGGCGCGCTGGAACTGATGCAAGCGCTGCACGAAGCCGGCTGGAAGCAAGCGCTGGGATCTTCCGCGCCGGTGGAAAACATCCGCCTGATCATCGAACTCTTGCGCCTGGAACCCTATCTCAACGCTGCCGTCTCCGGCGAGGACGCCCCCCAGGGCAAGCCCGCGCCGGATATCTTCCTGGCAGCGGCGCGGGCACTGGAACTGGCCCCCGTCAACTGCGTGGTCATCGAAGATGCGGTTGCCGGCGTGCAGGCCGCACACGCGGCGGGCATGCGCTGTGTGGCCGTCACCAACGGCCTGCCCAACCCCAACCTCGCCATCGCCGACCGCGTGGTGCTGACGTTAGAGGATGTGACCGTTGCCCAGATGACAGAGTTGGTGGAATAGCAATAATTGCCGTGATTTTATCTCTAGAAATGAAATCATGGCAATGATGCATCTGCTCCAGGAGGCTTCGCTTGTTTAGGGCGACCAGCAGGAAAACGCCTGCTTTGCACGTCATGCTCATGCTGTTCGAGCGCAGAAAGCAAGCGCTCCCCTGGTGCCAGTGGAGCGCTATGGCGTGCGGTGCGCTTAGCTCAGCGCCTGCCTGATGAGTGCAACGATCTTCGCCTCTTCGACGGGGGTCAGCTCTTTCAGCGCATAGGCGACGGGCCACATGGTGCCGTCGTCGAGGTTCGCCTTGTCGCTGAAGCCCAGCGTCGCGTAGCGCGTCTTGAACTTCTGGGCGTTTTGAAAGAAGCAGACAACCTGGCCGTCTTTGGCATAGGCTGGCATACCATACCACGTTCTCGGCGCGAGGTCCGGCGCGTTGGCCTTGATGAGCGCGTGCAGCCGTTCGGCCAGGGAGCGATCAGGTTCGGGCATGGCGGCGATGCTTTCAAGCACCTCTTGCTCCCCGTCGGTCTTGCCGCGCCCCTTCTTTTCTCGGATATACGCGCGCATCGCGGCGCGTTCCTCCTCGGTGAATCCCTCGCTCGCCTTCGCAGTCCGCTTTGTCGCCTTCTTATCGTCTGCGCCCATGGAGAATGCCCCTTTGCTTTATTTGTGCTCATGAATGATGCTGCGATCAGGATTTACGCGCGTTGCACGACCTCGCCCTCGAAGCCGGCGTCGTTTTTCTGGCGCACCTCGTGCCAGCCGTTGCCGGCATCGCGTTCCGGCTCGGCGGCGTTCGCTTTGGCCTGGGCAACCACCGCGCCGACGAACTCGCGGAAGAGCGGATGCGGCGCGAGCGGGCGGCTCTTGAATTCGGGGTGGAACTGCGTGCCGACAAACCAGGGATGATCGCGCAGTTCCACGATCTCCACCAGCAGGTTGTTCATGCTGCGCCCACTGAGGATCATGCCGGCTTCCTCGAACTGGCGACGATACATGTTGTTGAATTCATAGCGATGGCGGTGGCGTTCCAGCACCATCTCTTTGCCATACGCTCGGCCCGCGATGGTGTCGGGTTGCAGGCAGCAAACCCAGTTGCCCAGGCGCATCGTCCCGCCCTTGTTGGCGATGTTGCGCTGATCCGGCATCAGATCGATCACCGGCCCGGCAGTCGCGCTGTTGAACTCGGTGGAATCGGCATCGCTCATGCCCAGCACGTGGCGGGCGAACTCGATGACCGCCACCTGCATGCCCAGGCACAGCCCGAAATAGGGGATCTTGTTTTCGCGGGCATACTTGGCTGCCGCGATCTTGCCCTCGATGCCGCGCGGCCCGAAGCCGCCGGGCACCAGGATGCCGTCCGCGCGCTCCAGTCGCGCCAGCGCCGCTTCGGGATGCGTCTCGAGATCCTCGGCATTGATCCAGTCGATATCGACATCCACGCCGTGATGCCATCCCGCGTGGTGCAGCGATTCCACCACCGATAGATAGGCATCGTGCAGGGCGACATATTTGCCCACCAGCGCCACCCGCACCGATTTCTTGGGCGCGGTGATGCGCGCCACCAGATCGCGCCAGCCGGCGAGATCCGGTTGCGTGCCGGCTAGCCCCAGCGTCTCCACCAGGTAGTTGCCCAGGCCGGCTTCTTCCAATAAGAGCGGCACTTCGTAGATCGAACTGGCCGTAGCCAGCGGCATGACGGCGCGGTCGTCGATGTTGGCGAAAAGGGCGATCTTCTCGCACAGTTCCCGGCTGACGGGATAGTCCGCGCGGCAGAGGATGATGTCCGGGTG
>JAJPKG010000014.1 GCA_021323815.1 Pseudomonadota bacterium | reverse complement strand
CCCCCCCCCCACCCCCGTGCCGCGCGCCCACCCCCCTGCCGCGCCCACCCCCCCGCCGCCCGCCCACCCCCATGCCGCGCGCCCACCCCCATGTCGCGCGCCCACCCCGTGCCCCGCGATCCTCTTGTTCCGCATTGATCAGCCAGCAGGGCATGGGCTATACTGCTCACAAGAAAATCGTGTGTTGCCGTGATCGCCGAGAGGAGCGCGCCCATGACCACCTATCGCACCACCTTTATGAGCCATGCCCATGTGGATAATGTTGTCTGTGCTGACCTGCGCGCCCGACTGCACGCGCTGGGGGTGGATGCCTGGATCGACCTAACCAATATGCAGGATGGTCACTCCCTTTCCAACGACATTACCTATGAACTCTACCAACGCCAGGCGTTCGTTGTGCTGCTCACCAGCGCCTCAAATGCCTCACATTGGGTGGGGCAAGAACTGGAAACGTATAACAATTTCGCCAATGACCGGCGCTATCGCCTGGTGGGTGGCGTTGAGCGGCTGATCGTGCCCGTGTTGCTGGAAGCCAATTTGCCGATGGTGGTGCGTGACAGCGAGACGGGCCGCGACCGCGCCTCGAACTGGGCGAAGCTGTTTCGCCTGAAAGCCATCGACGGCGTGGGGCGCGATCCACAGCAGGTGGCGCAGGATATCGCTCATGCCTTGCAGATCTCACCAGCCGCCGGTGCTGGTGTGTTGCCTGCCCAGCCGGCGGCAGCATCTCCTTGGGACGAGATTGCACTTCCCGCGCGGCTGGATCGCTTGGGATTCCAGGGCTGGCGCGACCGCAAAACCGGCGTTTCGTTCATCATTCCGCCCATGTGCAGCGTGCCGGCGGGCAAGTTCACGATGGGCAGCGCCCAGGACGATCCCCAAGCAGTTGACAGCGAGAAGCCGCAATATAGCGTCTTCGTGGGGGATTTCGAGATCGGCGCGTACCCGGTGACGGTGGCGGAGTATGCTCTGGCGGTGCAGGCGGGCGCGGTGCCGGTCCCCCAGGACTATGCCTGGCCGGAAGATGATTGGGTGCCACAGGCGTTGCGCGGTAAGACGATGAATTGGGCTACGCAGCAGCAACGCCCAGATCATCCTGTCGTGTGCGTCAGTTGGCAGAACGCGCGCGACTATTGCAAGTGGCTGGCGCAAGTGACGGGCCAGCCCTGGCGCTTGCCCACCGAGGCGGAATGGGAGAAAGCGGCGCGCGGAACCGACGGGCGCATCTACCCCTGGGGCAGTGAATGGGACAAACTGCGGGCGAACACCAGCGACGGCGGTCCCGGTGGCACCACCGAGGTTGGTCACTACAGCGGCGCAGGATCACGTGATCCCAAAGGTGATGCCAGCCCCTATGGCTGCCATGATATGGCCGGCAACGTGTGGGAATGGACCAGCACCGCGTGGTACGATCGCCCGCCTTACGACGCAAATAAATATGAGAATGATAGTGATAATATACATGTGCTGCGTGGTAGCTCGTGGAACGACAATCCGCGGGTCGCGCGCGCGGCCTTTCGCTACTGGGGCGTCTGGGACGGCTGGAAGGACGACGGGGGTTTCCGGCTTGCTTGCGGGTGGCGGGCTGGTATTTAGAACATGCTTTCTTGCTCACTTGCTTTCTTTAACATTACAATTATTGATAATGTGAAGTGTGAGATGAAATAGTCGGAGTGCGTCAGCTTCCTTCGCGCGTAGCGCGATCGAAATTTTTTTGATTTTTGGGGGGATCGCACCAAGCACGCCCGTCGGGGGCTAAACCCCCCGGCTCGGAACAGAAACCCCTCCGGGCTGCAAGGAAAGATAATCGCACGTGGCATGCTGAATCGTTCGGGCAGCCATCGGGCGCGATTCATGTGCTCGATGGCATGTCATATCATACCAAGCTTCCTTTACAACGATTTTGGATGGTAGGAGGTTCAGGTGGAATCATCTGAAGAGCAGCCATTAACGCTTTTTGAGCAGATCGCGTCATTCGAAAATCTGTGGCTCGCGTTTCGCAAGGCGTCACGCGGTAAACGGTCGCGTGAAAATGTCGCTGACTTTGAATATCATCTGGAAGGGTGGCTTTTGCGCTTGCAGCGGCAATTACAGAAAGCCCGTAAAGCCGCTGAGGCTTTAGCCCATGCGGATGAAAGGGCTTGCAGAGGCTTGAGCCAGGGACCGTTGCTCTTGACAACAGATGCAAAGTAGATGTATAATAGGTACATGGATAAGGAGAAGAAAGTCATCCATATTCAGGTGCGACTTGCCCCTGACGAGTATGAGGCACTCAAAAAGCTTGCCCAAGAGCATGCGCGCTCACTGAATGGTGAGATTGTGACCGCCATTCGCATCCATATCAAAAACCAGAAAGGCAAGTAACCCATGCTCACCTACGAATACAAGCTGGATGGCACGCCTGCCCAGTATGCGGCCATTGACGAGGGTATTCGGGTGACGCAATTCCTGCGCAATAAATGCCTGCGAGCGTGGATGGATCGCACACAGGAGGGCAAAAACTTGGCGGCCATGAGCGCCTACACAGCGGTGCTGGCGCAACAGTTTGCCTTTGCCGCCAAACTCGGTTCTCAGGCACGTCAGGCAGCGGCAGAGCGCGCATGGCATGCTGTGCAACGCTTCTATGACAACTGCCAGCAGCAGAAGCCGGGCAAGAAGGGTTATCCGCGTTTCAAGCATGATTGCCGCAGCATCGAATACAAGGTGGCGGGCTGGCATCTGGAAGGCGATGGGCGGCACATCACCTTCACCGATGGCTTGGGCATCGGACGCTTGCGCCTGATTGGGACGCGTTCCATTGAGACCTTCCCCGTGCAGCAGATCAAGCGGGTGCGGTTGATTCGCCGCGCCGATGGCTACTACTGCCAGTTCTGTGTCGCTGCCACCCGCCAGGTTGAGCATGTTCCCACCGGCAAACAGACGGGGATTGATGTGGGGCTGAATGCCTTCTACACCGATAGTGAGGGCAACACGGT
>JAJPKG010000339.1 GCA_021323815.1 Pseudomonadota bacterium | reverse complement strand
GTCCTCAGCGCAAGGGAGGCACGACGCCGACCTTGCGCTGGGGGTGGCGTGTGGCACCCTCACCAGAGCTTGGCGGGGCGCACCGTGCGCAGAGGGGGTGACGGGATGAATCAAGCGAGCTTCATGCGGGTGGGCACAATGCGGCCCACTCAATGAGACCACAACACACCGTCAGGTGTAGACCTGGCGTTGAGGGAGTGCGGACACAGTATCACGCACCCCCTAACTTACCATCAGGAGATATCTCGCATGGGATACCAGATCGTCAACTGGCATATCGATACCTTGCTGTTGAACGTGCGCGGGAAGCTGCCGGATGCAGTGGCGCAGCGGCTCGACCAACTGCAAGAGGCGGCAAAAGAGCAAGAACAAGAGGTCGCCACCGATTGGCAGTTTCGGGGGTATACCTTGTTTCTCCGTCCTCACGGTCATAGGAACTGGCGCTGGATTGTCTACTGCGGGGACCATTACCTGCATATTGACTTGGGCAAAGGGCGATTGAACGGTATCATTGCAAAGGTGCGGTTTTCTTCCCTGCTGCTGCATGAGATGGGTGCAGGTGAGGCGCTGACTGCCGTGTATGGTTTCCTGGCGTCGCTGCTAAGTGAAGCCTTCGTGCTGCAAGTGAGCGAGGTTCATGTCTGCGCTGATGTTGCCGGCTGGGATTTAGCCTTAGAGGATGCGCGATGCTTTGTCTCACAGGGGCGGGCGAAGGCGGCGCGCATGTCAGATGAGGGCGAGATTGTGCGCCTCACCGGACGGCGTTGCACGGAATTCAAGTTCAGCCAGGGGGCGGCGCATAGCTGCGACATCTACGACAAAACCCTGGAAGTGCAAACCAGGGGCAAGCAATGGTTTCATGAGGTCTGGAAAGCACACGGCTGGGACGGGAAGAGTCGAGTGATTCGGGTGGAGTTCCGGTTCAAGCGGGAATGTTTGCATGAAATGGGGATTGAATGTCCCTATGAGATGCTCGACCATCTGGCGGACCTGTGGGCTTACAGCACCAAGAAATGGCTGCGTCACACCGTGCCGGATGAGGATAGCAATCAAAGCCGCTGGCAGACCTCGCCGGTGTGGGAAATGGTACAAGGGGCCAGCGGGGATGATGACGCTACTCCGCTGGTGCGCAAGCGCAAAGTAGAACTCGATACTGAGCGGGCGAAAGCGGGGTTCGTGGGGTATGCGACGAGTTGGGCAATTCGGGCAGTGTGGTTGTATGAGGCGGCGCAAGGTGCGCAACTTGTTCGGGATGAGAACACGCCGGCGGGGTTGTCGTTGGCTGAGGTGCAAGAGGATGGCGGGGGCTTCCTGGCGTGGGCATACGAACAGATGCAAGCCTACCTCAAAGAGCACAAAGAGGCGACCTTCACCGAACTGATGGAAGCCAAAGCCCAACGGCTGGTGAAGCTGCTGACGGCATAAAGAGGGGGAACGGGATGCTGATTCGTGAAGCGATGAACGGGCATCTGATGGATGCTCAAATTTTGAGCGAGGGCATGTCCGCGCGCTATCTTGAACTGAAGAAACAGCGCCTGGGCTACTTCGTCGATTGGTGCGAAAAGCAAGGGGCGACACAATTAGAGCAAGTGACATCGAACGTGCTGCGCGCCTTTATCCTCCATCTGCAAAGCTTGAAAGCAGATGAATTGAATCCGCGCAAGCCGACAAAGGACAAACCGCTCTCCCCGCTCACCGACAAGGGATATATGCTGATTGTGCAGGCGTTCTTTTCCTGGTGTGAGCGCGAGGGCTTGTTAGAGGGTCGCCCGAATCCAACCAAACGGGTACCACGTGTCAAGGCTCCACGATATGTCATTGAGACGTTTTCGCCCGCTCAAATGGCCGCGATGCTGGATGCTTGCGACATGGAAACTCCTTACGGCAACCGTGATTATGCAATTCTCTTGCTGCTGATGGATACAGGCATTCGCGCCAGTGAATTGTGCGGCCTCTTAGTGGAAAACATCCATGAGGGTTACATCACGGTGTTCGGCAAGGGGTCAAAAGAACGCGAGGTCGGTTTGGGGCCAAATGCAGCGCGGGCGCTCTGGCGCTACATGCATCAGTACCGCTCAATGCTGGTGAAGAGTGATTTTGAGCATCATGTCTTTCTTGGGCGTGACGGTTCGCCTTTGACACGCAACGGTTTATATCAGGCGTTGGAGCGCATCGGGCAAAGGGCGAACATTACAGGTGTTCGGCTCAGCCCTCACACTTTCCGCCATACGTTTGCACGCGCCTGGCTGGAAAACGGTGGCGAAATCTTCAAGCTTTCTCGTGTGTTGGGACACTCCGAGATGCAAACAACGCAGATTTACCTGCGCGATTTCCAGAGCCGGGAAGCACGTATCGACCATGCAGCATTTTCGCCTGTCGAGCGGCTGCATTTGGGACGACGTAGTAAGAACAAGGGGTTGAAAAAAGACAGCAGATAAAAATCTGCTAACTGTTCTCTCTGGCTAAATCTGGTGCTGTCCAACATCGCTTTTTGTGGCATGAGCAGCACCAGATACGGCATTTTTAGGGGGATTTTCAGCCCATTGGGGAAAGATTGTGGACAACAAAAAATCCGCTCGTGGAGCGGACTTGTTGGGGTGGGGGTGACCGACGGGGCTCGAACCCGCGACATCCAGAGCCACAATCTGGTGCTCTGCCTACTGAGCTACGGTCACCATGCGTTGAAACAGAACCTTCCTTGTTGTATCACACCTGAGATGGCAACGTCAAGGGCGACACGCGATGATAGCGCGCGCAAGACCTGATGCCTTTTCATCAGGTCTGCTCTTGGCCTGCCAGATAGTCCAGCGCGGCGCGGATAAGCACTTCCGCACCGATGGGCAGGCAGTCTTCGTCAATGTCGAAGTGCGCGCTGTGGTGAGGCGCAGTGATGCCGCGTTCCGCGTTGCCCGCCCCCACCAGGAAATAGCAGCCTGGCACGGCGTTCAGGAAAAACGCCATATCGTCACCGACCGTCTGGATGCAATCTGCCGTGACATGATCTTCGCCAACCGTCGCCACCGCTGCCCGCCGGACGAGCTCCGCCATGCTGGTATCGCTGACGCAAGGAGGAATGCCGATATCGCTGCGAAACGCGCAGGTGGCGCGCAACGCGGCGGCGATCTGCTCGGCGAGTTCAGGGATGCGTTTCATCAAGTGGGCGCGGTCTGTCTCGTCATGGGTGCGCACCGTGCCGCGCAGTTCCACCTCGTCCGGCGTCACATTAAAGGCCGTGCCGCCGTGAATGGAGCCGATGGTGACAACGGCAGGATGAAAGGGCGCGATCTCGCGGCTCACCAGGGTTTGCAGCGCGGAGACAATCTGCGCCGCCACCACGATGGGATCGATGTTCCCTTGCGGCACCGCGCCATGCCCGCCGCGCCCGCGCACCGTCAGCACAATCTCATCCGCGCTGGCGAAGATGGGACCAGCCTTGACGCCCACCACGCCCACCGGCAACTGATTCCAGACGTGCAGCCCGATCACGGCGTCCACGTGCGGATCTTCCATGGCACCGTCGCGGATCATCTCTTCCGCGCCGCTGGCACGCTCTTCCGCCGGCTGAAAAGCAAAGACGATGTTGCCCGGCAATTCCGCCCGGCGCTCGGCCAGCACGGCGGCGACGGCCAGCGCGATGGCAATATGCCCATCGTGTCCGCACGCATGCATCTTGCCCGGCTCTTGCGAGCGATAGTCCGTCTCGTTGGCCTCTTGCACCGGCAGCGCGTCGATGTCGGCGCGGATCATGAGCGTTCGCGCATGATCACCGGCTTTGCCGCCGCGCAGCACGCCCATCACGCCGGTGCGCCCAATGTGTTCGCGTACCTCCAGCCCCAGCGCGCGCAACCGCTTGGCGATGATGCCCGCCGTGCGCGTCTCTTCAAACGCAACCTCTGGATGCATGTGCAGATCGCGCCGCGTGGCGACCATCTCATCGTGCCGCGCCGCGACCGCCTCTTTGATCCCTTCAGTCGAAAGCATGCAAGATTTCCTTTATAAACCCGCACCCGCATTATACTGCGACCTGAATCTCGTCGCCCTCGATGCGCACCGTATACGTTGCCACCGGTTCGGTCGCGGGCAATGCTTTCACCGCGCCCGTCGCCAGGTCAAACACTGCGCCGTGCTTCGGGCATTCCACGCAGCAGTTATCAACAATCTCGCCCTCGGAAAGATACTCTTCCTCGTGGGTGCAGATGTCGTCGATAGCGTAGATGGTGCCGTTCAGATTCCACAGGCTGATGAGCCTGTCGCCCACCTCAACCTGAAGACTTTTGCCCGGCGGCACGTCGCCCACATGTGCCACCGTCTGAAACGTTTCCACAGATGAACCTCTTTGCTCTTGTCACTTCTATAAGCATGCGATTCCAGATTGCATACCAGGGTGAACCGCGTGAGGACTAGGGCGAGCGTCATCAGCATCACCCTGGCAGACCGCATGGTGGATTGCTCACCTGGCATCAGTCGTATGATAGTCGCCCGATTATCACACCACACGGCTGCCCGCGCCTTATGCCGC
>JAJPKG010000260.1 GCA_021323815.1 Pseudomonadota bacterium | reverse complement strand
TCGCCCGCCGACACTGTTCCGGCGGCAGCTCGCTCAATTGCGGAAAGCGCCATCCGCCCCATACCGGCGCATTCGGATCAATCGTTTCGCCGGGGCGCGTCAGTTCGCGCACGAATTTTTCCGCGATCAGCAGGCACGCGCCACCCACCGTCATCCCCATGACGGCGACGGAAGTTGTCGCTGCCAGCGCGATCCGTTGCCCTGTCTTCATCTTTGCCCCTCGCTTTACGCTCGCTGCATTCGTCATCAATGGCCGATGCTCGTTTGAGGATTAGAGCGACCATCAGGCAGGAATGTTTCAACATGGGGAAAAGGCTCATGTGGGGCAAGGTCAACAGGCGGCGTGGCCGCTGGGGAATCGAATTCCCCGGCGGTCCTGCCAAATGCACCTTCGTCACTTCTTCGCGGCACAGGCCGAGGCGCGCGTGGGCACCAGCGCCTGGATGGCCGCGATGAGCTGCGGATCGGGGTTGACGCCCTTGCATGCCAGGATGTCTGCCTCGGACAGATGCAGCTCGCTCACCACCAGGGCAGATTGCGGGAAGCCGTTGCCGGGGATCGCCACCACCTGCGAGGGCGTCAGACCGACGCCGGGCCGGAACTGGCGCTTGTTGGGCGTCAGATATTGCCGCACGCCCAGCACCAACTCCGCGCCGGAAGGCAACTGGAACGTCACCAGCACCGTATCGGTGCCGAACGTGCGCTGGCCGATCACCGGCACGGTGGGCCGGTTATCTTGAATCGCGCCGGTGGTGATTTCCGACGCGCTGGCCGAGTTGCCGTTGACCAGAACCACCATCGGCAGCGTCAGATGCAACCCCGTGGGTACCGAAGGATCGGAATCCACTTTGATCGGCGTCAGATTGCCGTTGCGATCTTTCTCATAGACAATCGTCTGGCCGGGCTGCAAGAAGTCGCTGGCGATGCCGACGGCCTCATTCACCAGGCCGCCGCCGTTGTCGCGCAGATCCAGGATCAGCGAGGTTGCACCCTGCTGTTGCAGCGACACCAGCGCATCGTGCATCGCTTTTGCCGCGCCGGCGTCGAAGCCGATCAACTGCACATAGCCGATGTGGTCTTCGGCGAAATAGTAGGGCACGACCACTTTTTCCGTGATGCTGGCGCGCTTGATGTGGAAGGTCAGCGGCGCGGTGACGCCAGCGCGGCGCACCGTCACGGTGACGATGGTGCCGGCCTGGCCCCGGATGTAACTGCTGAACTGGTCGAGCGAGACATTGGTGACATCGTGTCCGTCCACACTCAGAAATTGATCGCCGGGCAGCAGCCCTGCCGCGCTGGCCGGCGAGCCGGGGATGGTCGCTTCCAGCACGATGGTGTTGCCTTGCTGCACCAGATAGATGCCAATGCCGACGAAGCTCTGGTTGTTGAGCGATTGACTTTCGCTCTTTGCCTGTTCCGGCGTCAGGAAGGTCGAGTGCCCGGTGTCGCCCAGGCTGTCAACCATCGCGGCGATCATCGCATAGGTCATTTTGCGGTGGTCGATGGCCGAGCGATTCACATATTGCGTGTCAATCAGGTTCCAGGCCGTCCAGATATCTTTATCCCAAGGGCGCGCCGAGGCGGGGGTGGGATAGTCGCGATTGGCGAAATTATTGCCGAACCAGCCGGCGGTGAAGGCGAGCGCCACCAGCAACACTGTGATGAACAACTGCCCATAGGCCGGTTCGCGTTCCAACGGCGAGAGCCGGGGCGCGCCGCCGTTGGCCCGTGGCTGAGGAAGAGTTTCCGGTGATGGCTGCTCCATAGCAAGGCTCCTTCTATATGTAACGAAACGAACACCGGCTGCATGAAAGCAAGCCGGTGTCGTCGTGATGGCTGCCAGCTCCGGCCCCCTGCCCAGCAGAGTTGGGAAAGGGCCAGAGGGTGAGGTCTACCCGTGCGCTGCGATGTATACGTCCGGCCAATCAGCATCCGACAAGATGCCGCTCGGCGGCATGGTGAAATTCATCACGTATGGCCGCAGTCGATACAACGACTGTTGTTGATCATACGGTATCCAGGCAACATCGTTCACCAATTGCTGCTCGATGTTTTGATATGCCTGGATGCGCAGTTGCTTTTGTTGCGGCGTGGTGTATGGCATGACATCAGCCTTCGCCATCAAGGATTGAATGGCTTTCTGGTTGCTCAAATCACCATCGGCAGTATTGGCAACCCCAAAGTTGGTCGCGTTGTTGAGAGTGTTTGGCCCAAACTGGTTGGTGGTGTAGTCCTGCGGATCAATATAATCCGCCGCATAGCCAACCGTCCAGACTGGCTCTTTGGTAGCCTTCCCCTGTCCAGCGTAAGTATAGACATCGTTGAGAATCTGTGAGCCTGTTTCCTGCGTGCTTGGGGAAGCGTTGCTGTCAGATACATTCAGGCATAGCACGCTCGCCCATTCCTGAGCCGCGCCGCCCGCCATCTTCTTCCGAGCATCCTGATCGCTCGCGCCATATACGATGATCGGTCGCTGGGTGGTTTTCCCCGAACTGGAAACGTAGACCTTATAATTCGGGCAGTTAGCTCCCCCAGGGCTGACCGAGGTGATCGACTCTAGCTTGCCACTTTGATCGCCGATGATGTAAGGACACCAGTCGTGATAATCTTGCAGGCACTGATTGGCGACGCCAGCGATCAGCGTCTGCGCTTTTTGGGGATCTCCGGTCAGGGTGATGGAGTTATCCGGCATGACCAGATTGGGATTATAGCCGGGAATGCCGTAGGGGATGATATGGTTGGTCGGACTGATGGCACCTTGAAAGATCGAATCAACCAGCGATTGTTTGTTCAGTGCCAGCGCGAACGCCCGCCGCACCTGCACGTTGTCGAACGGTGGATCGACATAGTTCATGGCGAAAAAGTCGATCGCCAACCAGGGAGCTGCGTGGAAATCCGGCAGGTTGGCCGCGAAGGTGTAATCAGCGGGGATCACCTTCGTGTAATCGACATGCATGCCGGGAGTGTCGGTTTGATAATCGACATACACTTCATGTGGGTCCGCGACGAGCGGCATTTTGACTTCCTTCAAGTTGACCGGCTTGCCCCACCAATGCGGATTCGGTACGAAGTCAATCTCGTTGAAGTCCTGTGGTTTCGTGTCGCTGGGATTGTCGCGATTGAACCACTTCTGGATGATGAACGGGCCGGACTGTGACACCGGATTATTGGGATCGGCAAAGTGCAGGATGTAGTTATAGCCGTACTTTTGACCGATGAACCATTTGCTTTCAATCGGCACGCTGGCAGTGGTAGCAAGCTGCCCCAGGAAGAATGAGATAGGCTGCGTCAGGTGGAATATCAGCTTCTGAGGATCAGAGGCATCGATGCCGCTGATCGATGTGGGTGGTTTGCCAGTCGTCTTATCAGGGATCTGATTGAGATACTCGTTTGCGCCTTTGATATAGCTGAGATAGCCGCTTTGGATCTGCCCTTGGCACGAGACAAGCAGCGGACCCGGCGTTTTGCAAAGATTCGGATCAAGATCATGATCCATGGCAAGCTTGAAGTCTGCGGATGTCATCTGCTGGCCATCGGCCCATAATAAATTAGGGCGCAGGTGGAACGTCCAGGTTAAACCGTCCGGGCTGACTTCCCAGCTTGAGGCTGCGTCAGGAACGATATTCAAATTTTGATCAAAAGTGACAAGTTGCACCTGCGTCATGTCAATGACTGTCTGCGAATAAATCTCCCCTGCGAATGCCGGATCCAGTGAAAGCCCTAGCTCGGTTTTTGATGCTGGAAACACCCGGTCAAAGACCGTGTTGGGGTAAACGAAGACCTGATTGGGATCGCGCTGAATCACGCCCGCAGAGTTGCCCAGGCTGCACCCCGCCAGCAGCGCGCTGAAGAGTCCCACGAAAACTGCGATGGCCCGTCCCAAAGCCGGGCGAGAGGTATGTATCGTCATGATGCAAAGTCCACTTCGGTGAGGATGGGCCGCTGGGAGCATGCACAAGAAGCCGACACCAGGGCGCTTACCCGGCCATTGTAACGAGCGTTCCCGCATCTGTCAACGGTCCCATGACCTCAATGTGCCATTTGGCGCATGAGTTGCGTTATGGCTGAGATCGAATTCCGCATCGCAAGGAAGTGAAGCATGCGCTCTCGCATCGTCCCGTTCGCGCTGGCGGCGGTAATTAGCGTGATGGTCTTGCCCGGCTGCTCGAAGCTGCGCCAGTTCGTCGGCGGGGTGCCGACGGCGACACCACCGGCATGGCAGGTGGGCATTGTCGGCGCGTCGTGGGGGCCGGCAGGGCTGGAAGGCAGCTATAGCGGCAACGGCGCGCAACTGGCAATGGAACAGATCAATGCGCACGGCGGCATTCCCTGGCAGGGGCAGCACTATCACCTGACGCCGGCTTACAGCGGCGCTCAGGCACCAGCGGATCGCGTGCGCGATCTCGTCTTTCGCAATCCCCCAATCGTTGCGCTGCTGGGGCCGGATGAAAGCGATGCCGCCCTGGCCGCGCTGCCGCTGGCGCAAGGCGCGCACATCCCCATGCTGACGCTGGCCGGCGCGCCGGAGCTGACCGATCCGGCGAAAAACCAGTCACCGCAGATGCTTTTTCGGACGCGCTCCTCGCAAGCCGCCAGCGCTCGCGCCGTCGCGGCTTATGCTGCGCAACACAGCAACGGTCCCCTGGTGCTGGCAGTCATCGACAATGATTACGGTCACACTGGCGCGAGCATCATCAGCAGCGCGCTCAGCGCCACGCATGTCACCCCCGCCGCTAGCGTCATGCTGCCGCCGGGACTGGACGATCCATCCGCACCGGTTGAGCAAGCGATGGCGGCACATCCCGGCACCATCCTGTGCTGGTCCACCGAAGCAGAAGCGGCACGTTTCCTGAGCGGCTTGCGCGTGGCGGGCTGGCAGGGGCAATTCATCCTGGGGCAGATGGACCCGGATTTCATGGCGCTGGCCGGCAGCGCAGCCGAGGGCGCAGTCGGCGCGGAAGCATGGTATCCGCAGGTGGCCTCGCAGACCAGCCGGCAATTCGTCGCAGCGTATGTGCAGCGGTTCGGCATGCAGCCGGATGAGCACGCCGCCGCCATGTATGATGCCGTGCAGATCCTCGCCGCCGCCCTGGCCGCTGTCGGGCCGAATCACGACGCTCTGGTGCGCTATCTGGCCGATCTGAACAACTTCGCAGGCGTCGCCGGAACCTATGGCGCGTCGGCAAGCCAGGCGCTCGGCACCAGCGGCGATCTGATCGCCTCAGTGCATCTGGTGCGCGTGCAATCCGGCCAGGTGAGTGAGATCAACTCTTGATCGCCCGCTTTGGTCTTTAATTTGCTTCACATAATTAGGTGATCCAATGTATATGGACCGACTATCTATTGCATAAGAGCAGGCGCGAGGCAATGTATGATAAAAGTTCCCAAGAAGTATAGCCGGGTATTCACAAACATGCCCAAATAATGCTATACTGTTGGTATGAAGTTAAGTGAGTTTGCCAGACAGCATGGCATCAGCTATAAAACCGCCTGGCGTTGGTGGAAGGATGGTAAGCTGCCGGGTAAGCAGATGCCATCAGGGACCGTGATCGTGTTTCCTGAGCAAAAAGCCGAACTGCACCCATCTCGTGTTGCCATCTATACCCGCGTATCGTCAGCAGAGAACCGCAGTAATCTAGAAACGCAAGCCGAACGGGTGGCAAGCTATTGTGCCGCACGAGGCTACCACGTGCAGCAGGTCGTCAAGGAGGTTGGCTCAGGGGTCAATGACACTCGCCCCAAGTTTCTCTCATTGTTAGCTGACAGCACCATCACGGTGATCGTCGTGGAACACAAAGACCGTGCGACACGCTTTGGCTTTCGCTACTTGGAAACCCTGTTAGCGCAACAGGGGCGGCGGATTGAAGTTGTCAACCTTGCTGAAAACGGCAAGGAAGATCTGATTGCCGATCTCGTTTCCATTGTCTATTCATTCAGCGCACGGTGATATGGACAGCGACGAGCCAAACGGAAAACGACTGCCGTGCAGGCGATCTTAGAAAGTGAGGATCAGGATGCAACTGGTGGAACAACACCGGATTGACCGGCATGATCCGCGCTTTTCGCAGATTGACGCAGCGGCCTTTGCCAGTAAAAACCTGTATAATGCCGCCTTATACCAGATGCGCCAGCGGTTTATCAGTGGGCATACGGTTATCTCGTATACCGACTTGGATACACTGATGCAGCCTACGGAACACTACAAGGCGCTCCCTGCCAAGGTGTCGCAGTGGGTTTTGAAGCAAGTGTGCCTAGCCTGGAAAAGCTACTTTGCTTCCTGTCGTGAATGGCAGGCCAACCCTGGCAAGTTCCTGGGGCATCCCAAACTGCCAAAATATCTGGACAAACGCGGGCGCAATCTGCTGGTCTACACCATTCAGGCGATCAGCAGGGCCAAGATTCGTGATGGTGTGGTAGATTTCTCTGGCATGACCATTGCCATCAATACACGCCAGACATTGCCAGATCAGGTGCGGATTGTCCCACATGCGACCCACTACACAGTAGAAGTTATCTATGAGCGACAAGAACAAGCAGCAGATGTCAACCCAGAGTTGATAGCTGGTATGGACTTAGGTGTAGACAATTTAGCGGCGGTAGCTTCAAACCAGCCGGGCTTTGTTCCCTTTCTGGTTAACGGCCGTCCGGTAAAGAGTCTCAACCAGTGGTACAACAAACGCCGCGCCTATCTGCAATCCAAACTGCCGCCAGGCCAATACACCTCACGACAATTGGACAGCCTGACCGACAAGCGCAAACGCCAGATCGACCACTACTTGCATGTCGCCAGTCGTCAGATCATTGATCTGTTGGTCAAGCACCACATTGGCACGCTGGTCATTGGCAAGAATGACGGATGGAAGCAGGAAGCGAATATGGGCAAACGGAATAATCAATCCTTCGTGTTTATTCCGCATGCCCGTTTCATTGACATGCTGACCTACAAAGCGGCGTTGGTAGGAATTCAGGTTATCACCATCAATGAAAGCCATACCAGCAAGTGCAGTTTTCTGGATGGGGAGTCCGTTGGGCATCACGATCACTATGTGGGCAAGCGGGTGAAACGCGGCTTGTTTCGCACTGCCAGGGGCAGGCACATCAATGCCGATGTGAACGGTGCCTACAACATGATCATCAAAGTGGTCCCGAACGCCTTTGGCAACGGGAGAGCGGGTGTGGTAGTTCACCCCGTAGGGCTTGCCCTACAAAACCGACGGCATGTGGCATAACTGTCCATGTTTTCGGTAACTATAAACACTTTAGCGGATGGGACGAAACAGCGGATGCTGCGGCGCAGCATCATCACCAGGCAGGGACGCTGGTGTACGACGCGCAGGGACATCATGTCGGCGCGGTCAGCCCCTATCATGGGCATAGCGGCGCGCTGCTGGTGCGCTTTGGGCGGCTTTTTCCCACTGACATCAGCATTCCATTGGCCGCCGTCGCCGGCGTGGATGCGCGGGGTATTCATCTCAGTATCTCGCGGATGGATATCATGCATCAGGCATGGACGGGGGCGGGAACCGAGCCGGCGATCATCGCCGACGCGGGGGAATCGAATGATCCGTCGGCCAGCGCATGACTGCGCCACAGCAGGCGCGCGGCAGGTAGATCAGCGCGCAGCCCATCGCCAGCGCTCAGCGCTGCACGTCCGCTGCTGTTGAAGCTTAACAGGGATCGTGGCAATGATGCATGGGTGGTTCCTTTTGCCTTCCGCTGGACGAATGCCGTCCCGTTCGGATATACTACCTTGCACAGTCTCTCATAAAGGAACCTTGCAGCATGGCGACCAGCACACGCGCGACTTCCCAGGCGAAAAACGTATCGGGACAGCAGTCATCCCCGCTGGTGTTGGTGGCGCTGATCGTCGCCGGCATGAATCTGCGCACCATCTTGCTGCAAGTGCCGCCGATCCTGCCGCTGATTCAGCATGATTTCCATCTGAATTATACCGCAACGGGGTTCGTCACCTCATTGCCGCCGCTCATCTTGGGGAGCATGGCGTACCCCGCTGCGCTGGCCATTCGCCGGATGGGCGCGTCGCTGGCGATGGCGACGGGACTGGCGGGCATGACGCTTTTCTCGCTGCTGCGCGCGCTGGCTCCTGATGCCGGCTGGCTGTTTGTGCTGACGGCGCTGATGAGCCTGGCGATCACGCTCGGTCAGACCGCCGCGCCGCTGCTGATCAACGACTATTTCCCGCGCTTCATCGGGCAGGTGACGGCGGCCTATTCCACGGGATTGATGGTGGGCGAGGTCGCTGCCGCCTCGGCCACCGCGCCGTTGATCCTGCTCAGCCTGGCGGGCGGCAGTTGGCGCGGCACATTCGTCTTTTGGTGCGCGCCGGTGGCGCTGGGGCTGCTCTTGTGGCTGCTGGCTGTGCCACTGCGCCGCGCCGCGCCCACCCACGAAACGCTTCCCAGTCTGGGCAACGGCCCTGCTCAGATCAGCTTGCGATCCTGGCGCGTCTGGCAGGCGGGCTTACTGCTGGGATCAAGCTCGCTGCTCTTTTTCGGCATGGGTACCTGGATTCCGGTGTATTTTCATCACCTGGGACGCGGCGACGGCACGCTGGCGCTGTCGGTGATGAGCATCGCGCAGTTGCCGGCGAGCCTGGCGCTGACAGCGTGGGGGCAACATATCGCCGGGCGACCCATCGGCTTCCTGGCGGCAGGCGGTCTGGCGCTGGTGACGATGCTGGCGTGGTTCGTCGCGCCGGTGGGGTGGGATGTGGTTCTCGCGGGCAGCATCGGTCTGGCCTCGGCGGCGATCTTCATCCTGGGCCTTTCGCTGCCGTCCTATCTAGCGACCGGCACCGGCGTGGCACAGGCGAGCGGCATCATGCTCACCATCAGCTACACGCTGGCCTTCGTCGGCCCATTCGTGGGCGGCGTGCTAGGCGACCTCACCCATCGCCCCATTGCGGTCTTCATCCCGATGGTTCTGATGAGCCTCGCCGCCGTTGTGTTGGGCGCAACGCTGCCGGATCTGCGCCACCGGCCTCATGCGGCAGCCGGCAGCTGATGAGGGTCTGAGCACGACGAAGCCGCCGCTGGCGTCATGCACCGGCGACGGCTTCGCTCTGAAGAAACATCGCACTCGTTTCAATCCTCTCCCCGTTTAAAAGCGGGGAGCTACGCGAATGCGTTGCAACGCACTACGTTTGTTCCAATCTGCTCCTTGCTCTAGCGCAAGGAACTATCTACGTGGGACGCGCTACGAAAAACGGTTGCTACGAGAGACGCACTACGCGAACGCACTCCACAGGACGCGCTACGAGGGACGCACTCCACAAACGCACTCACGCAAAATTGGTGCTACATCAACGCACAACCTACGATGGACGCGCTACGTGGGACACTGCTACGAAGGCCGCACTACACAAGAACGCGCTACGAAGGATCGCACTACGCGGGACGCGCTACGAAACGGATGGTTGACGTGGTTGTTGGGAAACACACTACGAACAAGACGCGCTACAAGGGACGAACGCGCGCACGCCGTCCTGTCCAGGCTGCCGCGTGCGGAGGCGGAACGAAGCGTGCCTCTGTTTTCAGAATACGGATGCTGCCAAATGCGTCGCGGCGTGAGGCCGGATGAGTGCTGGTGCGGCATCCCAAAGGTTGCGCTACGTCATTTTTGCCTCTCTATGATGCCAGACGTGGCACAAGACGCGGGGTAACGGCCCCGAATGTGAACTAGGACAACATTCTCTCCGGTGTGGTACTATACGGTGAGATGCTACCATTGAGCGCGTTGCAAGATGCTCAATGCGAGTGAACGCCATCTTTTGGGCGCTCGCCACGCGCCCGCAAGGAATCTGCGCAGCCATGCAATCAGACATCCCTCTTGCCACGCCCGAAACCGCTTTGCCAACGGAAGCGACATCAGCAGAAACGGTCTATGCCAGCCCCGGCGTGACCACCACCCGCAAGATTGGCACAGGCATTTTCTTAGCCCTTGTCGCGGCTTTTACTATTTTTGTCGCGGTGGAACAGGGCGCGAACGTGCTGGTCAGCACCATCATCGGCGCGCTCTTCATCGGCGGCTTCATCGCCTATCTCAAGATCGTCGCGCCGCCGCCGTTCCGCATCATCTTCACCCAAGCCGGTTTGCGCCGCGAAGAGCAAGGGATGGAGCAGGTGGAGATCGCGTGGCCAAACGTCGTCAAGGTGAAAGAAGATCGCTTCCCCAACGGCCTGCCCATTAGCGTGGCGATCTTTAAGCGCGTGGGTACGAAGGGACTGCATCGCGCGTTCATCGTCTATCGCGACGATCTGCCCGGCTTCGAAGATTTCCTGGCAGACCTCAAACGGCGCGTGCCGAACGAAACCCGCTGGGTGGTTGATATCGTCCATGAATAGGCCCCACCCCTACCCCCCTCCCCCAGCAGAGCGGGAGCAGGGGAATCGAGCAGAGGAGGAGCGAC
The DNA here is from genome assembly GCA_021323815.1 of Pseudomonadota bacterium. Taxonomy (GTDB): domain Bacteria; phylum Chloroflexota; class Ktedonobacteria; order Ktedonobacterales; family JACDGC01; genus JAJPKG01. The sequence continues at coordinate 685 of JAJPKG010000260.1, read as the reverse complement.
CAACGATGCTGCATCATGCACAGGCAAACGATCTGCTTTGGCTGCGTGAACCAGAGGATGACGACGATGACTGGGTGGATGATGATTTTGATGATGACGAGGATGACGACGATGTCGATTTTTCTGGCGAGACGGAATAGCATCAGTTTTGCGCTCACGCGGCCAAACAGTGAAGCGCATCACTAGACATGAATTATTCAAGCAGGTATCATAGAGGCGAGGCTACAGACGTTGCCTCGCCATTTTTATTCAAAGGAGGGCGGGCGCTCCCATCCAGAAAGGACGGGAAGGGATCTAGCGCACCGCACGAAACGATGAGCAACCCCAGCGACAACATGCCGCCCCCGAACACGCCCCCAGGGTATACACCCCCACCAGGGTACACCCCACCGCCGGGCTATACTCCGCCACCGGGTTATGCCCCCCCGCAGCCGCAAGCCCAGGATTTCAATACGATGGTGCAGGGCTTCATTCAAAACGCCCGCCGGGTGCTGACCCAACCCAACGTCGCCTCGTTCGATGCCGCCATTCCCTCAGCGAATTGGAACAGCGTGCTGCTGGCCGTCGGCGCGTTGGCTGTCGTGCGCGGCATCACTGCTGCTATCGCATCCTATTACGTTTCATCAGTCCTTCCAGGCTTGGGCAGGTTCGGCGCTTATTACACACCGAATCCGATTGGCAGCTT
>JAJPKG010000366.1 GCA_021323815.1 Pseudomonadota bacterium | reverse complement strand
TTCCTCATAGAGCGCGGCGAGGTCGGGCGAGGGCAGTTGCAGCACGTTATTTTCTTGCAGCGTCCAGGAATCATCGGTGAAATTGAGCGATCCGGTCCATACCGCGCCCTGCGGCGTGCCGGCGTCGCGCACCAGATATTTATTGTGCATCAGCTTCATGCCGCCGATGCGCCGCCAGGGATAGCCCAGCGCTTGCACGAACGAGCCGGTGCCGGGCGGGGCGGGATCGCCGCCCAGCGCATGCGGATTTGCCGGTTTGTCGGCATCATAGGCGATGCGAATCTGCACGCCCGCTGTTGCCCGCTCGGCCAGCGCATGGCGGATAATGTCCGCCAGCGGCTCGCTCAGGCGAAAGTCATACATGGCGATATCCAATGCGTGCTGCGCGCCGTGAATGAACTCCGCGATCTTGCCTGCGACATCGGCGGCACTTTGCCCGCCCTCTTCCAGAAAAAACACCTGAATGCCGTCAGGACTCCCGCCGCTTTGCATTGCCATCGTCGCTCGCCCCCTTTTGTGTAGTTGCCTTGTTATGATGTCATAGAGTCCTGTTTGATGCAACTCGCCCGCGCCTTGATCTGGAACCCTTGTTCGCCATATAATTTTTTCTATCCCGTATTCATCATGGAGATGATGATGCAATTTCCGGCGTTTGTACGCGAGGCACGCACATTTGCCAGCCTGCGTGCGCACCGTAATTATCGGCTCTATGCCATTGGGCAGGGCATCTCACAAACGGGGACGTGGCTGCAAAACGCGGCGCAAGCGTGGGTGGTGCTGCAACTGACGCATTCGGCGGCGGCGCTGGGCGTGCTTGGCTTCTGGACCTTCGGTCCTTATGTCGTGCTGGGGCTTTTTGGCGGTGTCGCCATCGACCATGTTGATCGGCGGCTGACGCTCATCGGCACGCAGAGCGCCTATCTGTTGCTGGCGCTGGCGTTGGCCGTGCTGACCTGGTCCGGCAGCATTACCGTCTGGCAACTGGATTTTTTCGCGGGTTTGGCTGGGGTAGTGCAAGTGTTGGATGCCCCGGTGCGCCACTCATTCGTTGTGCAAATGGTGGGCAAAGAAGATCTGCCCAATGCGGTCGCGCTCAATTCCGCGCTGTTTAACGTCACACGCATCATTGGTCCTGCCATCGCGGGTCTGCTCATTGCGGGCGTAGGGGCGCAGTGGTGTTTTGCCCTCAACGCGTTCAGTTTCCTGGCGGTGATTGTGGCACTGGCGATGATGCATCCCTCGGAGTTATTTCCTGTCGCGCGGGCGGGAAAACATGTCTCGGTGTTGCGCGAGCTGGTGGAAGGATTTCACTTCGCCTGGCGTATGCCCCTGGTGCGGATGGCGCTGCTGCTGTTGTTGGTGATCGCCACGCTCGGCATCAATTTTTCCCTGTTGCTGCCGGTGCTGGCGGCGCAAATACTGCACGCGGGAGCGCAGGTCTATGGCTTCATCACGGCATGCTTCGGCATCGGCGCGTTGCTGGGGGCCTTGCTGACGGCGACGCTGGCGCGGGCCAATTGGCCTTTGCTCTTAACCAGTGCAGGTGGCTTTGGCATCGCCCTGTTGCTGCTCGCTCTCCAACGCACGCTGCCGACCGTCATCCTCACTCTTGTCGTGATGGGCGTCTTCTTCACACTTTATACGGCTACCAGCAATTCTCTGGTGCAGCTTGCCACGCCCGGCCACCTGCAAGGGCGCGTGATGGGCCTCTATAATTATATTTTCTTTGGCACGGGGGTGCCGGGCGCGTTGATCACCGGCTGGCTCAGCCAGATCGGCGGCACCACGCTCGCCTTCGCGGTGGCCGGTGGTGCCGCCGTGCTGATGACCTTTATCGGGCTGGCCTGGCATCTGGCCTATCGCCATGCGCCTGCCGGAGCATGATCACCATTGCTCCCAGTGGACGATTTTATCCAGCGGTTCGCGCTTGGCGGGGGAAAAGTCGGTGCCGATGGTATGCGCGACGGGGATAAGCGCTGTCTGCATGACCTTCTCATAGGGGATGCCTAATACTTGCGCAGCGTCTTGCTCGAAGAACAGGTGAATGGTCGTCCAGACCGTCCCCAGCCCACGAGCGCGGGCGGCCAGCATGAAGCTCCACGCGGCGGGCAGGATTGATCCCCACGTGCCGGCTTGCTCAACCGCCGGCTTGCCGTCCGTCCGCCCGCGGATGCAGGGGATGACCATCGCCGGCACTTCGTGAAAATGCTCGGCCAGATAGTCGGAGGATGAGATGACGCGCTTCTGTTGCGGTCCGCGCTGAGGATCTTGCAGCGCGCGCTCAGCAACGGGCGCGGTCAGCTGGCGATAAACCGCGTATCCGCGCCGGTAAATGTCACCCAACGCCTGGCGCTTCGCCGGATCGGTCACGACGACGAAACTCCACGTCTGGCTGTTGCCGCCGGTGGGCGCTTGCACCGCGATCTCTAGGCATTCACGCAACAGTTCCGGCTCGATGGGGCGGCTGAGGTCCAGCCGCTTGCGCACCGAGCGCGTGGTGGTCAGCAATTGATCCGGGGTGAGATCCAGCGTCATGAGAAAATGGCCTCCTGTGTCGATGTGTGAGCAGCTTCCATTAACTGTACACCGTCACGCCGGTGTTGTGCATCCCCTTCCCAGCGGCATGCGGCTGGTCCTGCGCATCAGCGGCCTGCGCCCAGCCACCCTATGAGATTTCTTGCTCCCTGGCCTGGATAACGGCGTCCAACGCCATGTCACCTTCGCTGGGGAGACATGGCAATGCTGCGCCTCCCCTAAGAATTTGATGTGATCTGACCATTGGTGTTAAGCCTGAACGCCTCCTCCGTTGTACATCCTGAAGATCTAAAAACCCTGGTGTATCACACCATTCCCCTCAATGTACAGCATAGCGTCAGAGCATGCAGGGAGGAAACCTGATGGCGAAGGGTGACACAACACCGCCTGAACGCGCCGCGCTGAGCGGGCGCATCAAACGCGCGGCGCTGGCACTGGGCACGGTGGCGGTGCTGATCGGCGGCGCGCTGGGCATCCGCTCCCTGACCGTCAACGCGTCTAACCCCGCCTATGCCGCCCTCTCGCCGGATTCGGTGCCGGCGATCATCCGCAGTGGGCAATATCTGGGACCCCATAACCCCTCGGCGCGCTTGACCATCGAGTTGAGCGTAACCCCCAATAACGCCGCCGAGTTGGATGCTGAACTGGCGTCGCTCTACGATCCGCACAGCAGCAATTACCAGCACTGGCTCAGCGCGCATGACTATGAGGCGCGCTATGGTCCCACCCCTGCCCAGCGCCATCAGCTTGATGCCTTCATGCAGAGCTATGGCTTGCAGCCCACCCACGACGACGTCAGCCCGTTTTTGGCGCGCTATGCCGGCACCACCGCACAGGTGGAACGCGCCTTTCGGGTGCAGATCAACGATTATCGCCTCAAAGGGCAGACGGGCTTCGCGAATGCCACCGTTCCCCAGGTGCCTGTCAACCTGCTGGGGTTGGTGCGGGGCATCGTCGGGCTGGATAATCTCACCCGGCGGCACCCGCTCTATCGCGTCCGCCCGCGCATCGCGTATGTTTGCCCCCCACCGAATGCGCATTGGGGTGGCGGGCCGGCGAATAATGCGGGCGGCTCGTGTGATGTCGGCGGCGGCTTGACGCCCAAACAGATCCGCGGCATCTATGACCTGAACCCCATCTATCACTCCAACAACGGCGGGGGCCAAACCATCGGGGTCTATGAACTGTCGAACTGGTCCTATGCCGATGTGAAGCATTACGAGTCGCAATACGGCATCCCCAACGTTCCATTCAGTTTTCAGAACATCGACGGCGGCCCCACAATCGACCACAGCGGCGCGATTGAGGTGGAACTGGATGTGGAGTTGCAATTGGCTGTCGCGCCCGGCATCAAGCAATTGGTCGTATATGATGCGCCCAACGATGGGAACGGCCCGACAGATGAATATGCCGCCATCGCGCATGCCGACGCGGTGACAGCCCTGAGCACCAGTTGGGGCATTTGCGAGTCGCTGACAACGCCGGGACAGCGCTACGCCGAAATGAACGCGTTCATGCAGATGGCCGCGCAAGGGCAGAGCGTTTTTGCGGCTGCCGGCGACACCGGCGCTTATGACTGCCTGGGGCAGGGTATTCCCCAGGCGAACTGGCCGGAGGTGGATGACCCGGCGGGCAATCCCTATGTGACAGCGGTGGGGGGCACGTCATTTTTCGCCGATGGGTTTAATCCCGGCAACAGCACCACTCCCACCTATCCAGCGGGGAAAGAGTATGTCTGGAATGACTTCAACAACTGTTCCACCCAGCCGTTCCCGATCAACGGCACCGAGCAATATTGCTATTTCGGCGCAGGGGGCGGGGGTCCCAGCCGGCTGTGGGAAATGCCGTCGTGGCAATATGGGCATGGTGTCATCAGCAGCTATACGCAGAGCGGGCGCTATTGCAGTCCGACAGGCACCTATCGCTGTCGCGAAGTGCCGGATGTCTCGATTGATGCCGATGCCCTGACCGGCTATAGCATCTATTGCACGGATCCGCTGGATGAAGGGATCTGTACGGGCACCCCCGGCTGGAACATGATCGGCGGCACCAGCGCCGGCGCACCGCTGTGGGCCGCGATGGCGGCGCTGGCAGCGGATTATCATCATCGCCGCCTGGGTCTTTTCAGCCCGCAACTCTACAGTATGTTCCGCCTGCCGGACGCCTATACAAAGTATTACCACGACATGATCCGCTCGACGACGGAAAGCTATACGCCGCCGGGATCTTCGACTACGGAGACCGCGACGGTCAGCACCAACGGCTATTTCCCGCAGACGTGGAATTATGACATGGCTACCGGCATCGGCACACCCGACTTTTCAAATGTGGCCATCGGCATGTGAGCAGCAACAACGCGGGCGGGAGACCACCTCTCGCCCGTGCATGTCCCACATTATGTCGCCTTCAGACGAATTTTCTGCAAGCCGAATTGAAATGGCTGTGAAACGCGTTATTCTTTTCCCTTTGGACGTTGATCATGTATATCGACTTGCGCACCCTTGATGGATGCAGTCGATAGGGTAAGGTCTGCCTGCCCCAAAAGGGATGGGTGCGATCTGAAAGGAGGGGAAACGGGCAATTATCTGCAATCATTGCAGCGCAAGCCCATAGTTGATACTCCTCATACACGAGTCTCACACAGCGAACTATCTGCCGAAGCTGGTTGGAAAGCGGCCATGTAGCCTTCCACACGATGCCGTCTGGTTAAGGCGCATCTGTGGATAGTCGTTCTCGTTTCTTGTCCCACGAAGGGCAAGAACGCCACATGCACAGAGGCTAAGGAGTATTTCGTATGCATGGGATAACCATGTCACGCCGAGCCATCAGCATTGCCGCCATCGCGGTTACACTGGTTGCCGTGTTTGGTGGGATTGTCCTCTATCGCGCGCAAGCGGCGTCCCCCGTTTCCGGGTTAGTGGCGCTGCCTGATGTTTTTGCCTCGCAACCAAACAGCGATAAACCTGCCGGCGCACACCCCACAAACTCGCCGATGGCCATTGCCGTAGTGCTGCGCGAGCAACATCAGGATCAGTTGAACGCGCTGCTTGGGGCGCTCTATAATCCCCAGAGTCCCTCGTTCCATCACTGGCTCGCCAAAGGTGAGTTTGCGGCGCGCTTTGCTCCCAGCGCCAGCCAGGTGGCCCAGGTCAAAAGCTATCTGGCGAAAGGCGGCCTCACGGTTGGTGCGGTCTCGCCATTCTTGATCCATGCGTATGGCACCACCGGTCAGGTGGAAAAGCTGTTCCATGTGAACATCAACGATTACATCAACAGTCATGGGCAGCGTTATTTCACCAATGATCGCCCGGCCATGATCCCCTCTACGCTGGTTCCCGTTGTGACCGGCATCATGGGCATGCACAGCACGGCCCGCGCGCAGCCGCAATATGTCCGCACTGCCGTCGCCGCCAAACAAATGGGGCGAGCGGTGCCGCACTATGGCGCGGGACCAGGCGGCAGCGGCCTGACGCCCTCGCAGATCAGCAGCATCTATGGTGCCAGCGGCGTTTATGCCACCGGCGCAGCCGGGCAAGGCGCAGGGAAAACCCTGGGACTCTTTGAGCTTTCCGGCTACACCCGCTCCGACATCACCCACTATGAGCACACCTTCTTTGGCTCCCATGAGAATGTGGGCATCACGGATGTCAATGTCGATGGCGGTCCGATTCATCCCGTCTGCCCGTCAGGCGACATCTGCAACCCGCCGAACGATTACAGCGGTGACATCGAGGTTGAGGCCGACATCGAGGCGCAGATTGCTGTTGCTCCCAAGATCAATGGCATCCTCGTCTACAACGCGCCCAACGACTTCTTCGGCATCACCATCGTAGACGAATACTTCCAGATCGCCAACGATGACTTCGCTGATTCGATCAGCTCGAGCTGGGCGTTGTGCGAGCAAGATGCCGGCACGGCGCAGATTCTGGCCGAAGAGAATGCCTTCCATCAGATGGCGGCTCAGGGCCAGAGCATGTTCAGCTCTGCCGGCGACACGGGTGCCTTTAGCTGCTTGCGCGATTTCGGCAGCCCGAACCAGACGGCAGTGGCCGTGCTTGATCCCGCGTCCGATCCCTACGTGGTGTCGGTGGGCGGCACGTCCTTCGGCACATTTGACCCGCAGAACAACCAGCATCCCTCGTATCCCACCGGCTCCGAGACCGTCTGGAATCCGTTGGGCCTCTGCTCCAGCACGCGTCTGGGCGAATGCTTGAACTTCGGCGCGGGTGGCGGCGGCAACAGCTTTGAGTGGGGGCACCCCGGCTGGCAGCATGGCCCTGGCGTGAACAACTCCTACAACACCCATGCGCCGTCCTGCCTCTATAACGAGTATCGCTCTTCGCTGCCCGCGGGCTTCCCGTGCCGCGAGACGCCCGACGTGTCAGCCAACGCCGATGAGTTCACCCCCTACGCGGAGTTCTGCACCGGTCCCACCGGCACCAACAGTGTGTGCGCCTCGTTCTCTGCAACGCTGTCGCCTCCAGGTTGGTTCGGCATTGGCGGCACCAGCCTCTCCTCGCCGGTGTGGTCGGCCATCATCGTCCTGTGGGATAGCTTCCATCATGCGCGCTATGGCAACGCCTCGGAGGATCTCTATCAAGATCTCTTCAGCCAGTCGAGCCGCTATAGCACGTTCTTCCACGACATCACCGGCATCAACCAGCAGCCGAATAACAACGGCCTGTTCCCGGTGACACCGAATTACGATGAAGCGACGGGCATCGGCACCCCGCGCATCACCGGCATCGCTGAATCCCATCCGTAATCACGGCGATTCGGCACAGTGAAGAAGAGGCGAGTAGCACTACTCGCCTCTTCGTTTTTCTTGCTCAGTGAGTCGGTGGTTCCTGAAAAACCGGCCATCCTTTCGAGAGCTTTCCCTTTATCACCGACAATTTCATACTGCTGGCCACGGGCTGCAAGGGTGCTCTGGCCAGAGACCCTTTTTTGGCCTAAATGAAGTTAAGAGTCCTGTTGAGGATCTTTCCATCCTTCAGGTATTTCAATCTTGGCTTCTATTCCCGCATGCTCTTTAAGTAAGTAGAGTAAGTTGCTACCACTAATAAGTTCTAAGGGCTTATTTTTCGCAAACTCATAAGATGCCTCACCATAACCACTTGTCGTTACTAATATTCCCTTTGACGCTCCTTCATTCAGAACAGTGCCGTATAAATCACGGACAGCACTTACTCCGACAGTATGTTTATATCGCTTTGCTTGAATGATAACCTTCCCCCCGAAAATAGGGCGATTATCGAAAGCAACGCAATCCACACCACCATCACGAGAAGCCTGGGTTTGCCTTGTTTCCAGCCCCATCTTCTCAAAAAGATTCGTGATAAGGGATTCAAACTCGGTTGGTGTAAGTTCCATGAGATTTGGTCTTTGATCGAGATCTGAAAGGATATCCGTTGCTTCGATAAAACGAGGGTCAACCATGCTAAATTCAATTACTGGTCGGACTGGTGATAATTCAGATGGATTTTTTGAAACCGAAGCGTTTAGTACAGTAAGGCATGCCTGCGGGTCAACCTGCCTCAAATTCAATCCCATAAAAACATTACGACTCGTTCTTACCGTTAGCAGACAGGCACGCACGGGCAATCCGGTGCCCTTACTGATAGTTTCCACGTACCCATTAAATACAATGGTCTCGAGAATTTCCTGTCGATCAGCAGTAAAGAGTTCATAGAGGGTTCTCAATGCAATTTGGGCAATAAGAGAAGCGTAGAGTGTTTTACGCTGAGTAAGGGGACGGGCAGTTGCCGTGATGACATCTTTTGATTTGTTATATTTGTAGGTTCCTTCCTCTGGTATGATCTCAAATGGGGGAAGATCATATTCTATAACAAGTTGCTTTGACTCAGGAATATAAGCCACTTTTGCTTTATGGGAAAAATTTTCAGGATAAATACTAGAATCAAGCACCATGGTAAAATAATCCACCACAGCTTCTGGTTTGCCTTCTGATAATGCTTTTTTGAAATCATCAATGCCTTTGTTGCGTTCTGCGAGTCTCTGCCGCTCACTTGAAGCGTATTGCTCATATTGGGCCTTTAATCTCGCTAATTCCTGCTGGCGCTGTGCTTCTCTAATTCTATGCGCTTCAACCTGAGATTGATATAATTGTTGGGCCTTTGCCATTTCTTGGGCGTATCTTTCTTTTGAACCAGGTAAAAGTTTCTGAACACCATGAGGCTCAGGTGGTAGAAATGCTGCCCATTGAGGAGGCATCTCAGGTGTGGCAAGATGACCAGGATTAAATGGGGCAATTTGAAGAGGCTCTTTAAGACTTTCTAGATTAATAAAAGTATCGGTTGAAAGAGCTTCTATGAGAATATGCTCGATCAAGTAGATTTGCTGTTCTAATTCTTCATTTTGGAGGTCTACTTGTGCCTGTCTTGATTCAATATATAGTCTTGCCCGCTCCTTTTCATTAGCAGCTTTCGCACGTTCATAATCTTTTCGTGCTTGTTCAGCCGCTCTTGCTGCTTGAGTTTGCCTTCTTGCCAGTTCCTTTAATTGAGCTAATTTCTTCCTTTCGGCATCTCGCTGTGCCTGCATAAGAATTTGAACGAACCCTTTGCGACGTGACATTTTACATCTGCCTCCTGCACTACTAGAGCGTAAGGTGAGGGAATGAATCAGATCGTGATGCACATGATAGCAGAGAATTGAAGGAAACACAACCCGATTGGGACCCTTCTCCTTATAGATTTTCTTGAAGATTTGGCAAAGGTCTTCTGAATCACCTTATGTGCGATACTGTCCATATCCGATTCAAGGTAAGAGGAGATGACGATGGCCAAGCAATACAACAAGGTGCCGGATATGGTGATTGATCCCGCCAAGAAGTACACAGCGGTGTTTCACACCAACAAGGGTGATTTCACGGTCGAGCTTTTCGCGAAAGAGGCTCCTGTGACCGTCAACAATTTCGTCTTTCTGGCGCGGGACCATTTTTACGATGGAACAACCTTCCATCGCGTCATTCCCGGCTTCATGGCGCAGGGAGGCGACCCCACCGGCACGGGGATGGGCGGTCCCGGCTATAAATTTGCCGATGAAAAAAGCGCGTTGGCGCTTAAGCACAACGGCCCAGGGATTTTGTCGATGGCGAACGCGGGACCCAACACCAATGGCTCGCAGTTCTTCATCACGTTCGAGGCCACGCCGCACCTGAATGGCAAACATGCGGTTTTCGGCAAGGTCATCTCCGGCATGGAGGTCGTCACCAGCATTCGCCCGCGCGACCCGCAGCGCGACCGCCAGCCCGGCGACCAGATCCATTCCATTGATATCACCGAGAGCTAGCGTCTCTTCGCAGATAGAAGCCGGGATCGCCGCCAGTCGATCCTGGCTTTTCATATCAGACGCCTCTCCTGTATCACCCCTGTCCACTCTGTCTTAGGTATGCGTTTGCCCTGCCATCAAATATGCTTGTAGATTCGCGCTGGGGACGATGCGCCCGTCACCCAGGATGAACCACCCGGCGCGCTCGGTGCCGCCATCCAGCCGGGCAAGGCCGTCAGCTAGGCCCAGCAATAATGCTTCTTTGGCGCGCACTTCGGCTTCGGTTGCGGTCGCCGCCAGTGCCGTCGCCGCCAGCGGCAGCCCGGCGGCAGGATCAATTCCCACTGTCGTTGCAGGCCGCCCGGTGCGCGGGTCGATCAGATGATGCGCTGTCTGTCCATTGATGCGCCACCAGCGCCATGCCGCGCCGGAAGTGGCGACGCCACCCTTGCGCAGCCGCACACCCCCAAGATAGACCGGCTCGGCTTCGCTCTCGCGCCGGGGATCGCGCACGCCAACGATCCAGCCGGTGTCATCCGGTCCGCCGCGCAGCGCCAGATCGCCGCCGATATTCACCAGGGCATGGGGAAAATTCCCCAGCACGCGCTCCAGCACCATATCCGCCGCCCATCCCTTGCCAATGCCGCCGAGATCGATGCCCACGCTGGGGGGCAAGGTGATGGCGCGGGTGGCGGGATCGAGGAGGATGAGATGCCGATCTTCACTGGCGTGAGGCGCGATACATCGCACCCCTATGCCGATTTCCCCAAAATCCCGATCATAGCCCCATCGCTCGATCTCAGCGAGCAGGGTTGGGTCAAACAAACCGCCGGTGCGGTCGCGCCAGGCCAGAGCAGTGCTGACGATGGCGAACAGGTCTTCTGAGGCATGGAACGGTGTGCCAGCAGAACGGTTGAGCGCGCACAATTCGCTGGCAGGCTGAAAGCGCGAGAGGCGTCCTTCCGCCTGGGCGATCCAGTCTAGCGCGGCGGTGAGGGCGGCTTCAGCCTGGGGCGCGCAGGCCGGATCGTCGAGCGCGATCTGCGCTTCGACGGCGCAGCCCATCGCGCGGGAGCGGCGCAGCACAATGGGACGGGCGCTCAATGCGACAATCCTGTGCCGGAGTGGGGATTGCCCGGCAGTGGAATAGGATTGCCCTGTCCGGTCCCCGGCACACCATAAGAATCCGCTGGCGTGGGCGTGGCCGCCTGGCCGAAGCCAAGCGGATTCGGCTGGCGCGCCGCCAGTTGCCAGAATCCGGCGAACAGTGCCACGCTTCCGGCCAGCATGCTCAGTCGCATCCCCCAGTTGCGAGGCACCCCGCGCTTGCGCCCCTCAGGCATGCCTTATGCGTCCTTCCATTACACGTTACCTCGATCATATGACGCGGGCGCAGCGGCAACGGTTTCACATTCCAGCAACAGAGCGGCAAATGGTCCTGACGGGGCGATGTTTGGAAGATGCGGCTATGCTGGTTGTGTAGAATAGTGACGTGCAGGATGCACCAGGGAGGAATGGAGTCCGCCATGCAGACGAATCAGGAACAACAGGCCGTCATCACAACGCCACGCATCCCCCAGCAGCGGGTGATGCGCCCCGACGCCCTGCGCACGCAGATCGTGCCGCCGTCTGGCGCGAAGATCACCGGCGACAGTAGTGAAAACGGCGTGGTAATCATGGGCGCGGGGCCAGCCGGTCTGACCGCCGCGTATGAATTGACCCGCCACAACGTGCCGGTGGTGGTGCTGGAACAAGATCCGCGCTATGTCGGCGGCATCAGCCGCACGGTGGAACACGCGGGCTATCGTTTCGATATCGGCGGCCATCGTTTCTTTTCCAAAAGCCAGGAAGTCGAAGACCTGTGGACGGAGATTTTGGGTGAGGATCTGCTGACGCGCCCGCGCCTCTCGCGCATCCTCTATCGCGGCACCTACTTTGACTATCCGCTCAAAGCGATGAATGCCTTGCGCGGGCTGGGACTCGTCGAGACGGCGCGCTGCCTGGCCAGCTATGCGGCGGCGCGGCTGCATCCGGTCAAGAATCCACAAAATCTGGAAGATTGGGTGAGCAATCAATTCGGCCACCGCTTGTTTTCCATCTTCTTCAAGACGTATACCGAAAAAGTCTGGGGCATCAGCACCAGCGAACTTTCCGCTGATTGGGCCGCGCAGCGCATCAAAGGGCTGAACATGCTGGAAGCGGTCAAAAACGCGCTGTTTCCGCAAAAAAACAAGAAGGACAAGGGGGCGATGCTGACGACCTTGATCGAGCAGTTCCGCTATCCGCGCCTGGGACCAGGCCAGATGTGGGAGCGCGCCCGCGACCTGATCACGGCGCGCGGCCAGCAGGTGCGATTGGGCCAGGAAGTAGTGTGCCTGCGCCACGACGGCCACCGCGTCACCGCTGTGGTCGTGCGCGACGCCGCCACCGGCCAGGAGCACGTGGTGCGCGGCAATCATTTCATCTCTACCTTGCCCATTCGCACGTTGGTGGAACAGTGCGATCCCCCTTTGCCGGCAAGGGTGCGCCATGCCGCTGCCAGCCTGAAATATCGCGATTTCCTCACCATCGCGCTCATCGTCAACAAGCCGGACGTTTTCCCCGACAACTGGATCTATCTGCATGATCCCGATATCAT
>JAJPKG010000111.1 GCA_021323815.1 Pseudomonadota bacterium | reverse complement strand
TTGGCGGCCTCGTCCGCTTTGCCGGCTTCGACCGCGCCGTTGGGCAACTGGCACGCCCGCACCCGCTCGATCAGCGCAATGATCGCTTTGCGCTCCTCGGCACTGAGCACGTCCTGCTCCCCAACACCCGATCCCCGTTCAAACACTTGCGTCATGAAACTTTTCCCTCCGCGCTCCGAAATATCCGCTACGCCCCACCGGCTCCCGGCGGACGGGTCATGCTGTGCTCTGCTCGCACGCTCGCGCGATCATCCTGATTATACACGAATGCCTGGATTTTTCCTAGCATCGCGTCAAAAGGGCCGATCTTAGGTCGCCCTAATATCCTATACAGGTATAACGCATGAGATGTCCAAAAGTTCACATGCTTGCTGAGTTGTGTGGTCCACTCAGCTTCACACTGCCTGGATGTTCTTCGCCGGAACCGTTCTGTTCACTGCCTGATGTTGGGCGGCGCGACTTCAGCGACGGAGAGCGGGACGATGAGCGAGGCACGCCGATGCCCAGGCCGATGATGATGCGCCCGGCGATCAGCCGCTCAGGCGGGTATTTCACGCGCAACGAGCGTCCCGCACGCCGAGCGGGCATGCCCCGGCAAGGACCATCGGGCATTGACAACCAGCAGCAGCATGGCATATACTGTGGAATGGTCAGGTGTGCCGCAGTCGAATCATTTCCCCGACAGCAGAGCCGAGTTGGCAGCGCAGGCCACGCCGCGCCCAGCCACCATTCGGACCAGGAGGGGGGGGAAATATGTGTCAGAAGTCAAGATAGCGGATCATGACAACTTTGAAACGGCGCTGAAACGTTTCAACCGCAAGATTCAGCAGGACGGCATTCTCGGAGAAGCGCGCCGCCGCGCGCATTATGAGAAGCCCAGCGTCAAGCGCAAGAAGAAAGCCGCCGCGCGTCAGCGCAAATCGCGCAAATCGGAGAAGCGCTAGTCCGCAGAATCGCGTGAGCCAACGCCCAAGATGGAGCGTTGGCTCTTGGATTATTTTTTTCTAGGATTGCTCCCCTTTTGTTATGACTATCCACGAAACAGTGACAGTTGATCTCGACTGGCAAGATGCGAGCGGCTGGGACGGTTTGCCCCCCGATGCCGAGGCGCGGCTGGGTGAAGTCATTCGCGCCACCATCGCTCGCGCCGGCCTCACCGGCAGCTTTCAAGTCAGCATGATCGTAACCACTGATCGCGCGATTCGTCGCATCAACCGGCGCTATCGCGGCATCGACAAAGCCACCGATGTTTTATCTTTCCCCCAAAGCGACGCCCCATTGCTCTCCCTGCCGCACGATCAAGCCTGGGTAGCGCATCCTTTCGGCGACGACACGCACTACGCGGCCCCGCCCCCCGACCACCTTCCCACCGTCGGCAGCGAGGGGGAAACAACCAAGCCAGATGAGCACGCAGATCCGCGTGATCCCTCAGCCGCACGATCTCCCCTTTCCACCCGCCAGAATGGGGAGAGGGCGCGGGTAGGGCCATCCGCTTCCCATCACATCCATTTGGGTGATATCATGATCTCAACTGAGACTGTCGCGCGGCAGGCGCGTGAAGCCGGCCACAGCGCGTGGTGGGAACTTTGCTTCTTGACGGCGCATGGAACGCTGCACCTGTTGGGCTATGACGATTATTATCTGCCAGGCTATCAGGCGATGGTCGCCATCCAAGAAGCCGTGCTGACGGATCTGGGCATCACGCGCGAGAGGAACGAAGCGTAATGGGTATTGACATCTTGCCCACACAATCCGAAGAGACGCAGGCACCACCGCCCACGCCCGGCAGAACCACCTTCGCCAAAAGCTTCGTCTATGCCTTTGAAGGCGTGAAATATACCACGCGCACGCAGCGCAACATGCGCGTCCACCTCATTCTGGCGGTGCTGGCTGTTGGCGCGGGCATCTGGTTGCGCATCTCGCCGCTGGAATTCGCGTTGATCTTCGTCGCCATCATGAATGTCATCGTCGCCGAAATGTTCAACACCGTCGCTGAAGCATGCGTCGATCTCACCACACACGAGTTCAATCCCCTGGCAAAAATCGCCAAAGATGTCGCTGCCGGAGCGGTGCTGCTGAATGCCGCCCTGTCGGTGTGCATCGGCCTCTTCGTTTTCGTCCCGCATCTCGTGGCGCTGGCGCACCACCTGATGCATCACGGGTGACAGAGCGCATCCGGCGCGACATATGAAAGGAGCCTGGCCGTGCAGACGGATGAGGATGGGCGCGTCAGCGTTCAGGCGTTGCCGGCGCAGATCCGGCGGCTAGTCGCCCCCGATGAGGCGGCGGTGCTCGACTTCCTGAACGCTGACGGCGGCTATGGTCTCTTCATCGCCAGCAACATGCTTTCCTATGGCCTCACCAGCGGCGACTTGCGCTTTTGGGGGATGTATCGCCCTGATGCTGAGATGCTGCCCCATCTGGCGGGCGTGCTGATGCTGGCCGGTCACAATGCCAACCTCTATGTCGCGCCCGGCGTCGATCCTGATGCCCTCATCTCGCTGGCGGCGCGCGAGCGATTGCACTTCATCATGGGCGAAGAGCGCGTGATGGCACAGGCGCAGGCCCGGCTGGGCCATCGCGTGGCACGCGTCGAAAAGCATCATTTCGCGGAATTGCCCGCGCACCGCTTTCATGCTCGCGCAGCGGTGCCAGCCGGCGTGCAGGTCCGCCGCGCCGCCCCACGCGATGTGGATGCCCTGGCCAAACTCTATTTCCAGACCAGCGGCTTTGAAGATCTCACCTATGCCCAGGTGCGCAGCACCATGATGAATCGTGTGACGCACCTGCGCACCTTCCTGGCCGAGATGGACGGGCGGGTGGTCGCCGCCGCCTCGACCAGCGCGGAAAGCTATCGCGCCGCGATGATCGGCGGCGTGTGGACGGCCCCGCACCTGCGCGGGCAGGGCATCAGCACGGCGGTGGTGTCGGCGCTGTGCGCCGATCTGCTGCGCGAGCGCCTGCGCCCGCACCTCTTTTATCTGATCGACAATGCGCCCGCTGCACGCGTCTATGCCAAACTCGGTTTTCGCGTCACCGGCGGCTGGAGAGTGGTTTATTGTGTCTCTTGATCACCAATCTGAGCGGATGCAGCGGATCGCGCCCTGGCTGGCGCATCCCCAGGCGATCCGTGCCATCATCTTCGACGCCGGTTTCACCTTGATCCGCCCCAGCCCTTCGACGGCGGGGATCATCCAGCGCATCGGCGCAGCACATGGGGTGGAAATCGATCTGGAAGCCCTGAAAGCTCACATCCCTACCGCCGCG
>JAJPKG010000419.1 GCA_021323815.1 Pseudomonadota bacterium | reverse complement strand
TGGTTGCATACGAAGAGACCTCCTCTGGCTACTGGTTCATTACTGACTCCAGTCTATGCCAAGGCGGTCTCTCGTTGTTTCCCCTAAAATTCGGGATGACTCATGTCGGATATGCAAACCCCTCCGGGCTGCAACCGGCGATGAGCGCGCGTGGCATGGTTGCTTATTCCCCCACCATTCATGCATTGCTCAGTAGGCCGTCTACTCTCCCCGCCGCCCCATAGCCCCGTAGGGGGTTCGTAATTCCGAGCGAGGGGCTAAACCCCCTCGCTCACCGTGCCCTGCGATCTTCTCGCCCCTCGCGCTCGCGCTGGACGACTATCTCGCCCCTTGCTGGACGTTCCATCGCTGCTGTGTTACCATGATCAGGGAAAATACCAACCCGCGCAGGCGGGTTTCGTGGCACAGCCTTTCGGCGCGGTGGCGAACTGTGACGTAGGAAGCAATGCCCAGCATTGCGGAGCAGGTCGCTCAAACCGCTCGCTTATCTTTCCCCAACGAGGCCCTTCCAAAATGGCTGATGTAGATACTGATCCAGCGGCCAACGCACCCACCGTCGCGCTGGCGCGGCAGGTGTTGGGTGACGACGTGCTGGAAGTGGTGGAACATCGCGGCGAAACCACCATCGTCGTGCCACCCGCGCGCATCGTGGAGCTTGCCCAGGCGTTGCGCGACGCGCCGGACCTGCGCTATGACTTCCTGGCTGATATCACGGCGGTGGACTGGCCGGACCGCGTGCCGCGCTATGACGTGGTCTATCACCTGCTCTCCATTCCCACCCGCGCCGTCGTGCGCCTGAAGGTGCGTGCCGGGGACGAAGGTGAAGAGCAGCCGCACGTGCCAAGCGTCACCAGCGTGTGGCCGGCAGCCAACTGGTACGAGCGCGAGGTCTTTGACCTGTTCGGCATCATCTTCGACGGACATCCCGATCTGCGGCGCATCCTGATGCCGGAAGACTGGACAAGCCATCCCCTGCGCAAAGATTACCCCCTCACCGGCTTCACGCTGCCTGAGCCGCATTGGGGGGGGCAGGTGCCGTTTGGCGAGCCGTTGCCGCCGGGAATCGGCCAGCAGACGTTGCGTACCCCCGGCGGCGTGCCGGGCGATATCGATCCCGAAAAATGAGGTGCCGTGATGGCGAACGATGTGTCCGATCTTATCGACCGGCTGGAAGCTTCCGTGCGCCGCCTGACCTGGGCGATGATGGATCTGGATGAAGATGAGCTGACCGAAGCTCCCGAAGAAGGCGAATGGTCGCCCATCGAGATTCTGGCGCACGTCAAGGCATGCGATGATATTATGACCGGGCGCATCGCCACCATCTTGACGCATCCCCAGCCCGCGCCGCTGGCGAATTTCGACGAACGAGCCTGGGCCGAGATCGCTGGTTACACCGAAGCGCCGGTGGACCAAACGCTGATGGCGCTCCAGCGCCACCGGGGCGAGATGGTCTGGCAACTGCGCCGCCTGCCCGCCGACGCGTGGGAGCGCGCAGCGCAGCACGAGACGCGCGGCATGCTCACCCTCTATGACCTGGTGCGCACCTTCTTGGAACACGAAGAAGAACACATCGCCCAACTGGAAGATCTTTTTGAAGATCTCGATGAGCCAGACGAGGAAGATTAGACCCATGCAACTCGACGAGCAGCGCACGCTAGAAACTGAGTCCAGCGTGCAGATCGACGCCACCAGGCGCGAAGACACCATGACCATCAACATGGGACCGCAGCACCCTTCCACGCACGGCGTGCTGCGGCTCATCCTCACGCTGGAAGGCGAAACAGTGGTCAAGGCGATCCCAGAGATCGGCTATCTGCACACCGGCATCGAAAAGACGGCGGAGGCGAAATCTTACTTCCAGGCGCTGGTGGTGACGGACCGCATGGACTATCTCGCGCCGCTCTCGAACAACCTGGGCTATTCGCTGGCCGTCGAAAAATTGCTGGGCATCACCGACGCCATCCCCCCGAAAGCGCAGGTGGCGCGCGTGGCGCTGGTGGAATTGCAGCGCATCGCCAGCCATCTGGTGTGGCTCGGCACCCACGCGCTGGACCTGGGCGCGCAATCGGTCTTTCTGTATGCCTTCCGCGAGCGCGAGATGATTCTTGACATCTTCGAGCTGTGTTCCGGCGTGCGCCTGATGACCAGCTACATCATGCCCGGCGGCTTGCAGGCCGATCTCCCTGCCGGCTTCGATGCGAAGGTGCGCGATTTCATCAAGATTTTTCCTGCTCGGTTGCGCGAATATCACGACCTGCTGACCAACAACCGCCTGTGGATCAACCGCACCAAAGGGATCGGTCCGCTGACAGCGGAACAAGCCATCGCGTTTGGCGCGTCGGGGCCGGTGCTGCGCGGCAGCGGCGTGGCGTGGGACGTGCGCAAGATGTTCCCCTATTCCGGCTACGAGACGTATGATTTCGACATCCCCGTCGGCACCAACGGCGACACCTATGATCGCTATCTGGTGCGCATGCTGGAAATGGACCAGAGCTTGCGGATCGTGCAGCAAGCGCTGGACCGCATGCCCGAAGGTCGCTGGCAGGTGGACGATCCCAAGATCGTGCCGCCGCCCAAGTGGCAGATCGCGACCAACATGGAATCTTTGATCCACCACTTCAAGTTGTTCACCGAGGGCTATCGTCCCCCGGCGGGCGAGGTCTATCAGCGCATCGAATCGCCCAAAGGCGAACTGGGCTTCTATCTGGTCAGCGACGGCAGCGCCAGACCCTATCGCATGCACGTGCGCGGCGCGTCCTTCGCCAACCTGCAAGCCCTGCCCACGATGATTGAGGGCCAGTTGCTCTCCGATGTTGTCGCCTCCATCGGCTCCATCGACATCGTTTTGGGCGAAGTTGATCGCTAACCAGAAAGAGACGAGACGCGAAGAGCGCGATGGCAACGAAGAACCACGAAGATAGTGTGAAGCATCTTTGTTTGGCCCTTCATCCTCGATGATTCTTCACATACTCCACATGCTTCGCGACCTTCCTAACCTTCGCGTCTCGTCCTTATTCAGGAGTAATGTTGCAATGATATCTGAGGCTGCCAGAGAGCGCATGCGCGCGACAGTGGCAAAATATCCGGTGGCGCGGTCGGCGCTGCTGCCGGTGCTGCGCATTGCCCAGGAAGAAGAGGGCTACATCACGCCGGAGGGGCTGCGCGCGGCATCTGAGGTTGTGGGCATCAAAGAGGACGAGGTGGAAATGGTCGCCTCGTTCTATGCCATGTTCTTTCAAAAGCCCGTCGGCAAGAACGTGATCAAGGTCTGCACCAGCATCAGTTGCTATCTGCGCGGCTGCGACCGCTTGATCAAGCAACTCGAAGACGGTCTGGGTGTCAAGCGCGGCGAAACGACGCCCGATGGCGCGTTCACCCTGCTGGGGGTGGAATGCCTGGCTTCGTGCGGCACCGCGCCCGTCTTGCAAGTGAACGACGAATTTGAGGAAAACGTCACCCCCCAGCGCGCCGCCGAACTGATGCGCCAGTGGAAAAGCGAGCAATAGGGGGCGGAATAACCGCTTATCTTCCCAGCGCCTTCCGGGCTTTTTCCGCCGCCGCCTTCAGCGCAGCCCGCCCATTGCCCAGCACGGGGTTGCCATGCCCGAAAACGAGATTCGCCGCGTCGATCTCAGCGAGGGTGATGGTGGTTTCGTTGGCCATGCGCGTGTCGTCGTTGACAGCGTCGAAGGACGTTTGCGGCGTGCCGAAAGCGTTATTCAGAGCGTCGCCCAGGATGAAGAGATTGCGCGAAGGCAGCAGCAACGAGCAATGGCCCATCGTGTGGCCGGGAGTGTGGATGACGCGCAACTCGCCCAGCCCGACGAGATCAAACGCCTGCGCATCGGCCAGCGATTCATCGACGCGGCACGGACGCAAGGGGAAGATGACGGGCATCACCGCCTTCATGACCGCGCCCATCGCGCCTTTCGGGGGACGATTCGGCTCTCTGCCGTCGATCTGCGGGGCGTCGAGCGGGTGCGCGTAGACCTTCGAGCGCGTCTGCGCCCGCAGCGCCGCCGCGCCGCCCATGTGGTCGAAGTGCCGGTGCGTCAGAATGATACGCTGAATTTCATCCGGTCGTCGCCCGATGCGCGTGAGATATTTCCCGATCGTTTTGTCGAAACCGGGCGGGCCGCTGTCGATCAAGGTTAAGCCATCATCGCGATCCGCCAGCAGGTAGGCCGTCGAAGCCAGATTGCCGATCCGGTGAACTCCCGGCAAGATCTCCATGAGCTGCCCCCTCACTTGAAATGCTCGAATGCGAAAGCGGCGAAGCCCTCACGCGACACGAATTGCGCGAAAAATCTTCGTGCCCTTCGCGGGAATTTTGTGGTCTTCGTGTTCCCGCCTTTCCTAGCGCGGGATGAAGCGCACCACCAGCGCCGTGCTGTTATCATAGCCGCCGGCGGCGTTGGCGCGATTGACGAATTCCACCGCGCACTCTTGCGGGGTGCGGTCGCTGCCCAGCACCTCGCGGATCTCTTCCGGCGGCACCAGATCCCACAACCCGTCTGAGCAGAGCAGGAACGTGTCGCCGACGCCGGCTTTGATCACGCGCGTATCCACTTCCAGGTCATCCATCTGACCCAGCGAGCGATAAAGATAATTGCGCGGCATGTTGAATTCCATCTCGTTGGGGCGATATTGTCCCAGGTCGATCAACTTTTGCACCAGCGAATGATCGTGCGTCAACTGCGTCAACTCGCCGCCCCGGAAGAGATAAGCGCGGCTGTCGCCGACATGGCCGATCACCACCTCATGGCCGAAAAGCATCAGCGCGGTCGCTGTCGTGCCGGTGGCTTGTTCCAGCCGCCGCGCCAGATTGCGGATGCGCGCGTTGGCGGCGCGGAAGGCTTCGGTGAGACTGGCGATGGTGTCGAGGTGCATCATGGTGGCGGCGTCGTTGGGACTGTCGCCCTCGCGTGGCGCGTCGCTGGCGGTGGCGCGGGCAGCGGGACCGAGGAAACGGCGCGCGGCTTCGGCCACGATGATGCGCGCGGCGATGCGGCTGGCGACCTCGCCCTGCGCCTCGCCGCCCATGCCGTCGGCCACCAAAAAGACGCCGCCGGGGCCGGCTTCAGGCTGATCGTCAAAGATCTCCATCACCAGCAGGCCCAGCGCGTCCTGGTTTTGCGAGCGCACCATGCCGACGGTGGTGGCATGACCGATCTGGAGGGAAAACGGCGCGGTGGCGGCTTCGTCGCTCAACTGTGGCAGGCCGTCGGGCAAGGCGCGCAAACAATCCGCGATGACCTCTTCCACGCGCTCATAGCCGCTGGCGCGGCCTTTGGCGGCGATCTTTTCCACCGCCTCGTGCAACACGGCGTTACCGGTGTACCCGGCAGCGAAATCGCCCAGCGCCACCGCCAGTTGGTTCGCGTCGCGTTGAAACGCGCCATCGATGGTGGGCGGCACAATGAAGGCATCTTCCACCCCGGCCAGAAAGACGCCGTTGATGGCGATGATGATGCTTTCGGTGGAAAGGTGGCCGTGCGCCACGCCACGCCCGTGCAGGAACAGCACTACCTCGCCGATGATCACTCCCGTCGCCAGCGCCTCTTCGGCGGTCAGCGGCAACTGGGGGGTGATGGGCCAGGTGTCGCCCGGCACATCGAGAACGGCGAAATCCTGGCCGTCCTGGGTGAAGAAGTCGCGCAGCGCCAGCAGGCGCGGATGACGCAACTGCAAGGCTTCCAGCGCGCGAATGTCTTCAATGGTGCCGCTGGGAGCCGCGATGAGCAGCAGGTGCGGCTCATGGGGATGCGGGCGCCTGAAGTCTTCATCCTCGCTGGCGACGCGGGCGAGATAGAGCGTGCGCCCGCCGCGCACCCCCACATGCTGCACGATCACATAACTGCCGGCAATTGCGCCGACATCGAGCAGCGCCATCGCTTGAGATTGCCCGTCCGTTGTTTGTGCCGCAACGGGGCTTTCTGGTGAATCTTCCACGCCGCCTACACCTTTCCCAACTGGAATTACGGCTCGTGCGCGCCGGCGGCGAGGTCACGCAGCGCGTACAAGGTGTGATCCACGCTGCCGATGATGACCAGGCCGTTCACCAGCGCCGGGCGCGTGACGATGGGGCCGCCGGCCTGATGCCGCCACCATACTTCTTGCCGGTGCGTGTCCAGGCAATACATGCCGCCGTCCGCGCAGCCGAAATAGAGCCGCTGGTCGCGCAACACCAGATCAGAGGTGATCTGGCTGCCTACATTATAGCGCCATTTCGTCTCGCCGGTGCGCGCATCCAGGCACGTGATGCGACCGTCCGCAGAACCGCAATAGATGCGCCCTTCACGTGCCGCCGCAGCGGTTAGTATACACCCTTCTAAGCGCCGTTTCCAGAGGATGTTTCCGTGCTCGTATTCCAGCGCATACAGATATTGATCCATGCTGCCGATCAGAATGACGCCGCGCCGCAGGATGGGCATGGCCTCGACCTTGTCGCGCGTGGGGCGGTACCATTTGCGCTTGCCCTCGGCGTCCACCGCGTAAATGCGCTGGTCTTGCGAGCCGAAAACAACGAAATCCGGGAAGGAGCCGATGGTGCCGCGCACCGGCCCCCACGTCTCGAAGCGCCAGCGCGGTTCGCCGCCGATCAGCGGAAAGGCATAGACCATCCCATCGTTCGCGCCGATCACCACCAGGTCGTTCAACAGTGCCGGGGTGGAAAGGACCGGCTTGCCAATGGGGTAGCTCCAATGCTTGCGGGTCAGGCTGCGGTTGAGGGCATACACATGGCCGTCTTCCGCGCCGAAATAGACTGCCCGCTCGGTGACGAGCGGATCGCTGCAAATGTTGCCGTTGACGGCGAAAGCCCCTTTCATTTGCCCGTCGCGCAGCGAGAGGGCATATAGATGAGCATCATGCGAGCCGAAATAAACGAGGTCATCCACCACGGCCGGCGAAGAGCGGATGGCGGCCTGCGCTTCAAAGGTCCAGGCGACATCCGGCGCGAGCTTGGGGATGGCGCAGGTGAAGTTTTTCATGCCCGCCGCAATCGCGTCGCCGGTGAACATGCCGCTGGGATGGCTGAGCTTCACGTCGCGCTGCTGGTGCCGTTCCGCGTCCTGGCTGGGGCGAGCGCGCTGGTGAAATTGGCGCAGCGCCAACAACGCCTCGCGCAGTTCGCGGGCGTCGGGCCAGCGGTCGCGCATCTCGGTTTGCAGGCAGCGCATGATGATGTCGTCGATCTCTTGCGAGAGCGTCGGGCGATAGTGCCGCGCCCGGTGCTGATCCCAGGAAAACAGCGGCACGTGGCGCGGATCTTTGCCGGTGAGCAGCGCGTGCATCATTGCTCCCAGCGAATAGATATCTGTGCGCGGGTCGCCATAGCCGTGATAGGATTCCGGCGCGGCGTAGCCCTGCGTACCCTGCTCGGTGATCTTCTGGTTGCCGCTCAGCCGCCGGGCAATGCCGTAATCGA